>CAZCAL010000207.1:1844-3265 GCA_964496625.1 uncultured Verrucomicrobiaceae bacterium
CTAATCATCCACACCCTCCAGGAAAGATCTCGGCGCGTGAGGGCCAGCACACTCTTCCTCCTCGACTTCGCCCAACCCGTCAGCACCGGCGGCGTTCGCTGGGAGAGGCTGCGGCAGTCACTGCCAATGTGGCTCCAGATCCTCGCTGCGCTGTTGCTCGCTTGGGTGTTGGTAGAGCCGCGCTGGATCACAGAACAAAGCCGCCAGACCGTTGTCGTCGTGCTAGATGGTTCCGTCTCCATGAGCGCCTTTCACGAGAAGCTGTCACCTGCCCTCGCAGGGCCGCTCTCGCGATGGAATGGGATCGCTAGCCATACAGATTGGCACCTCCTTCAGTCCGACCAACGGCAACCAACCCTCTACAGAGGCCCAGACCTGCCAAAGATGCTGGACGCTCTTGTAACTTGGGAACCGATGCTTGGCACCCACGAAATCACCGATTCATTGAATCAAGCACGAGGCCTCGTCAAAGAACACGGTGCAGTGCTGTTTGTCTCCGATCACCCTCAATCATTACCCGCTGGTGTTGGGCTGATCTCAATCGGTGACAAGATCGATAATGTCGGCTGGACAGGGATTGAAATATTGGCCAATAAAGGCAACCAGACAGCCACCCGCTGGCGCGCCACGCTTCATTCCTACAGCCCCGAACCAGTGAAGCGAGACTGGTGGTTGGAATTCAGCGATGCAGCCACGCCCGCCGTCAGACAGTCCGTCACCCTCACACCTGGACAGACAATCACCCTGGAGGGAGACCTCCCGCCCGGCAAAAGCGCCGCCACACTCCGCCTCTCCGCCGATGAATTTAACTGGGACGATACCTTGCCATTCGTCACACCAGAGCAGCAAATTGTCACCATCGATTTTCGTCTGCCTGAAGCAGCAGGCGACACATTGCGCAAAATGATCGAGGCTATCGACGGTGTGGAATTCATCAAAGACCCCACCCAGACTGCCGACATCCTCGTTGGCGAGATCGGCACCGCAGCACCTCAGAACGCGATCTTAACACAGACTGATCCCACCACTGAACTCTCCCCCGATTGGACCATTGCAGAGGAGCACCCCCTGACCCACGACCTCCACTGGATGGGATTGCTCACACCCACACCCCCGCAGCTTTTTGTCGCCGATGGCGATCAGCCTCTCCTCTGGAAAAAAGATCGCATCCTTGCACTCATCCGACACGACCAAACAGAAGATGCCGCGCGCCCCACACAGCGCCTCATCCTGAATTGGAACCTCGCCGGATCCAACGCAGGCCGCTTGCCGAGCATGCTTATATTTCTTCAGCGCTTCATCCAGCAAATCAGAGAAACAAAAACCGATACGTGGGCAGCGAACGTCGAGACCCGTCAGGCGATCCCTCTACCGCCCAGCCCAAAAGACCATCAACAAAAGGCAACCCTCGGTGATTCGGG
>CAZCAL010000207.1:3275-7923 GCA_964496625.1 uncultured Verrucomicrobiaceae bacterium
GCACGCTGTCAAATTGCAGTTAAAATGACTGCTTCCCGGCTTTTTCACAGTGAACCTGAACGGCCAACCATGGCTTACCGCAGCAGCAAGGTTTGCGGATACACGTGAAGCCGATTTTACTCACGCCGAGACGGCAGACACCAGCGACACCTTGCGGCTCCAGTCGGCTAAACAGCAGACGGAAGCTGATCCCTGGACAAGCCTCTACTTGCTAGGCTCTCTCGCTGCACTGATCATCTCATGGGCCGTCAGAACCCGCCGCCCCGCTACGCCACAGCCGACTTTTCTACACCCTGCTGACTCCGCAATGTAGTATCGGCAAATTGAACAAAAGTCTATTGATCGACAGAGGGGGGCCGTGTTAGCCGCCTTCACTGGGATAGTCGCCCTGCGGCGCGATGCGGCGATGAGTTTATCCGCTGGTTGCGGCGCGCAAGGCCGCCTTCCCTGGAAACGTTTTGCAAACGAGCGTGTGAAACCAACGACGACTCATCCAAGGACGGAACCAACACGCTACTGTTGACGCCTCCGCAGAACTGCACAGGACGGCCAGTCCAACAAGCACGAAGATCATTCCGTGGTCGTCAATTTTCGTCAAATCGGGATGCGGTGCCCCAATCAGATGAACAAAGCTGGACGGTAGCGCCGGAAACCACCGATAACTCGCCGCAAGCCACGGAACAAAGGAGCCAGTCGGAGGTGTAGGACTGATAGTTACTCAGGCCTTCCAGACCGACTCTCTGGAATCAAGGCTGGGAAAGCCCTCCATGGTTGCAGCACAATAAACCTCACCAATGTGAGATCAAATTAACTCGAACAGCAACAGTGGTCGAGTATGTCGATCTCAGGTATGACCTGGACCTCACGAATCGGCAAAAAACGTGTCATCGTGGGAATACGGCGGCGCGCAGCAGCAGAGGAGACGCAGATCTTGGTGGGCGGTGATTTGATGCCAGGCACCGGGCGGGATGAGGATGCCGTCGCCGGGTGACACTTCCTGTGATTCACCATCAATCTCCATGGTGCCGGTTCCTTCGAGAATGAAGTAAAACTCCTCGCTCAACTGATGGTAATGGCGCTGGGTAGCCCCGCCTGCGGGAACGATGGCCTCGGCGAGGCTCTGATTCCGCACGGGCGCATTGGCTGCATCGAGGATGCTGCGGATCGTGGAGCCGTCCTTGGTGGTGAACGGCGCTTGCTCACTGATGGAACGAATGGTCATGGTGCTGCTGGAGCGGCACCGGCGCCTGCAGAGGCGACGAGATCGCGGAGACTTTTTAACCACTCGGGTGCATCAGGATGCGCGGGATTTTCTTTGATGACCTTCAGCATATCTGCCATGGCATTGACGGCGGACGGGCCACGCTCAAAAAGATACTGGGCACGCTCCCAGCGGAGGGCTGGCAGCTCGTTCTGAACCCAGAGAAGATACTCCGGCTCGGGCATGCAACCTTTGCGGAAGGCTCCCTCCGCGTTGATGCGTTGGTCGTATTTGGCAGGCAGGTCGTCCTTTTTCTCTTTTTCCAGCACGGGCAAGATGGTGCGGGTCCACATGCCACCGAAGTCGGTCGGCTGGTTCGTCCAGTCCTCGACACTGAGATAGCGCTGCAATTGAAACGCCTCGACGAAAATATTACGGCCCCCGCCGCCGACGCCAACGGCCCCGCCACCTTGTGCGCGACCACCGCCACCACCGCCACCACCGCCAAAGCCAGCCCCCAGGAATCCAAGCGCACGGCCACGCAGCTTCTCCGCCTTGCCCACGAGTTCCTGAACATAAGCCTCTAGCTTCGGCACCATCTTCGCAGGATCTTTGGCTTCGTGGGCCTCCAGGGTCAAAATGAGGTATTGCAACTGCACGCGGATGGCGGTGGCCAGATCGCCATTTTGCTTCTCATCAGCAGCACCGCCAGCACGCTTGTCTGCGGTGCGTTCAATGCGTTCTTCAGCACGCTTGGCATCTTCCCTTGCGACGTCCTTGCGCTCGATATTAACGAGCTTTTCACAGTCTTCATAGAGTGACATGGCGGCGGCATCGCTGGAGGCTGCATTGCGAAGTTTTTGCAAAATCATGCCAAGATTATCTCCGCGCATTCTTTGAATCTGGGCCTCCAGCTCCTTCAGCTGAGTATTGATGGCAGCGACTTGCTGGGGCGTCAAAACAGGCGCGGATGGGATCGGCGTCTCTGGCACAGGTGCCGAGGTTTGGGCTGACGCGCTAAACGGCGTCGCGATGACGGACATGAAGCACAGAGAAACGAGACGATTTTTCATGGTACGTTGTTTTAGCCCATCACCCCACGTAGTGGAAGCACGAAATTCGCTGACTGGCAGCAAAGGAAATTGAGCCGTCGCATTCGGCGCGATGTCTGATACAGTTGTGCGCATGCGGGAAAAAGGCATGAACTGGGTCTTGGCGGGCAGCATTATGCTGTCCGTCCTCGCCGTGATCTGGTTGGGAATTGAGCTGGCGGACACTCCCGCCCCGACCTCGCCGATGGCGACCCTTGCGATGAAAGCCAAGGTAAGAGCAACCAAGCCGGACGGAGCGGCTGCGACTAGGAAGGCATCCGCCCAGAGGGAAGAAGCTGCGCTTGCCTTCCCTGATGCCGACGGACGCCAGAGTGCCACTGAGGCCCTGAAAGCTGCATTGACGAAGTCACTACAGCGATCAGATGTGGTGAAGGGCGAGGCGCTGCTGACCTTTAAAGATGCGCAGGGTCTGGCTGCATTTAATACAAGGGCAGCATTGTACGGCCTGCGGATTGTCTCGTCAAATTCGCGACTGCTCACGGCCCGGGTAAAATTTGAGAATCTCGACCACCTCATGAAAGAGGTATCAGAGCACCCAGGTGCCTATGACAACGTGGGCTTAAACTACACCGCCCGCATCCCAGGACTGCCTGCTGAGCCGAAAAAGGACGCTGCGAACGCTGGGGGCAATGCTGCTTTTGAAGACTCTGCACTGGCCAGTATCGGTGCCACAGGGAACCGCTCCGAGTGGGGAAAAGGGGTGACAGTGGCGGTGATCGATTCTGGAGTGGGCGACCACAGCACCTTTGGTAGCAGCCAACTGAAGCATGTGGATCTCCTGGGTGACGGCAGCCCGCTGGACGGGCATGGGACAGCGATGGCATCCCTGATCGGTGGCAGCAAGGAGCCTGCGGACGGCGTCGCACCTGGGGTGAAGCTGATGGACATCCGGGTGGCAGACTCCAAGGGCGTGAGCAATACGGCGCTTGTTTCCGACGGCATCATGCGAGCCGTGGATGAGGGCGCGCAAGTCATCAATATCAGCCTCGGAAGCATGCAGGACCCCCTCATTCTGCGGCGTGCGGTAGAGTACGCCATCGCACACAACGTGGTGGTGGTGGCAGCGGCTGGAAACGAGCAGATGACGCGGCTTTCCTTTCCCGCTGGTATTCCAGGAGTCATCAGTGTGGGGGCAGTCGATGCCAAGGGCGTCCAGGCCTACTTCTCGAACTCTGGGGACAACCTCGTGATCTCCGCACCGGGAGTCGGCGTGGTCTCCGCCTATCCAAACAATCAGATGGTCATCGGCAGCGGCACCTCCCAGGCGACTGCGATCACCAGCGGAGTCGTGGCGACTTTGCTGGCTCGCGGCTACAAAGCTCAAGACATTCAGAAGATCCTGACCCAATACGCCCAGCCGGTGAAAGCAGCCACCAGCCAAGTAGGCGCAGGCATCGTTCATCTGCCGAAGTGATAAAACGTCGGGCTTGCGCAGGCGCAGATTCTCCCGATTCTTGTCGGCTTCATTTCCCCCCTAAATCTCATCCATGATCCCCAATCCGTTCCGCTCCCACCGCTGCGATCAGCTCCGCAAAGAAGACATCGGCCAAACCGTCACTCTCTCCGGCTGGGTCAATTCTGCCCGTGACCATGGTGGCGTCATCTTCATCGATTTGCGCGACCGTGAGGGACTGACCCAGGTGGTGTTTCGCCCCGAAGAGAACGCAGAACTCGCCGCAAAGAGCCATGAACTGCGGGACGAAGATGTCGTCCAGGTCATCGGCACCGTTGCCGCACGACTAGCGGGAACGGAAAACTCCAAGTTGGCGACCGGCGATATCGAGATCGTTGCGACCACTCTCAAAGTGCTGAACAAGGCCGACGTGCTGCCATTCCAGCTTGATCGCGAGCTATCGAACGAGGATCTGCGGATGAAGTATCGTTACCTGGACCTGCGCCGGGAACGCATGACCAAGAACATCCGCACCCGCCACCGCATCACGAACGCGGCTCGCAATTACCTCGACGGCAACGGCTTCGTTGAAGTGGAGACGCCTATCCTTTCCAACCCCACCCCTGAAGGCGCTCGCGACTTCCTGGTGCCTGCCCGCCTCAGCCCCAGCAAGTTTTTCGCGCTGCCCCAGGCACCGCAGCAGTACAAGCAATTGCTGATGGTCGCAGGTCTGGAGCGCTATTTCCAGATCGCCCGCTGCTTTCGCGACGAAGACCTCCGTGCGGACCGTCAGCCAGAGTTCACCCAGATCGATATCGAAGCCAGCTTCATCACGCAGAACGACATCATCCCCTTGGTCGAAGGCCTGCTGGCATCCATGTTCAAGGCAGCGCAGGGCGTCGATGTGCCCCTGCCCTTCCCACGCATGACTTACCAAGACGC
>CAZCAL010000208.1:0-7895 GCA_964496625.1 uncultured Verrucomicrobiaceae bacterium
GTCCTCTAGGGTGCAGATGACTTTGGAGCTCTGCGCCAGTCTGCTGATCGTGGCGACATCAAGGGGTTTGATCCAGCGTGGATTGATCAGGGAGACGGATAGACCGTGCTGGGACTCAAGAATCTCGCGGGCCTGCTGTGCGGTGACGAACATATCGCCCAGCCCGATCAGCGTGACATCGGTGCCCTCAGAGATCACTTCCGCCTGGCCGATCTTCAGAGTGCGAGGAGTCTCTTTTGGTTTCACGCCGGGGCCAGAACCGCGCGGGTAACGGATGGCAATGGGGCCGTCCTCGTATTGTGCCATGGTCCAGAGCATATCAACGAATTCGTCCTCATCTTTTGGCTGCATGTGGACGAGTCCTGGGATGCCACGCAGATAGGCGATGTCAAAGAGGCCGTGGTGGGTCGGGCCGTCATCTCCAGACAATCCACCACGATCCATGCAGAGCCGCACAGGAAGATGCTGGATGGCCATGTCATGAAGGACCATATCAATCGCCCGTTGCATGAAGGTAGAATAGATCGTCAGGAAGGGTTTGCGACCTTGCGTGGCCAATCCGCAGGCAAAAAGTGCGGCGTGTTCTTCAGCAATGCCCACATCATAGTAGCGCTCTGGCAGCTCCTTCTTGAAGACGGACAAGCCTGTGCCGCCGGGCATGGCGGCCGTGATGGCGACGATGCTTTCATCTTCCTTCGCAAAGTCAGTGAGCGAGCGCCCAAAGATTTGTGAGTACGTTGGCGTCCCAGTGGGCGCAGTCTCACCCGTCTCCACGTTGTATTTGCCAAGACCGTGGAATTTGCCTGGATCGTCCAAGGCGGGCTTGTAGCCGCGTCCTTTCTCCGTGACGATGTGCAGGATGACGGGCTCGTCTTGGGTCTTGAGGAATTCAAACGTGCGCACCAAGAGGCCGACATCATGCCCGTCGATGGGGCCGTAGTAACGAATCCCGAACTCCTCAAAAAGGATGCTGCGATTTGGTGGAGCATCGCTTTGTGGCAGGATGAAGGTCTTCGCGCTCTCTTGAACCTTGCTTGCGAGGCGGCGTGCGCCTTTGCCGAGCATGAATTCCACGAACTCGGCTGCCTTATGATGCAGGTCTGCGAAGCCTGGATGCGTGGCGATCGCGTTAAAGTAATGCGCGATGGCACCGACGTTGCGGTCAATGGACCACTCGTTGTCATTGAGGACGATGATGAGGCGCTTTGTCTGGGCCGCGACGTTGTTCAATGCCTCAAAAACCGGTCCGCAGGTGAAGGCTGCATCTCCGGCGACGCAGACCACGTGCTCATCATCAGCACCCCGTAGATCACGACCGACGGCCATACCCAGTGCGGCAGAGAGCGAAGTGCCTGCGTGGCCTGCGCCATAGCAGTCGTGAGGACTTTCGGAGCGGAGGAGGAAGCCATTTAACCCTTCGTACTGGCGGATGGTGTGGATGCGGTCCCAGCGGCCAGTGAGCATCTTGTGCACATACCCTTGGTGGGCCACATCAAACACGAAGCGGTCTTTCGGTGTGTCAAACACACGGTGCAACGCCAATGTCAATTCCACCACGCCCAGGTTCGGCCCAAGGTGGCCACCTGTCTCGCTGAGGGTCTCGATGAGGGTCGTGCGGATTTTTTCCGCCAGCGCAGGCAGTTGCTCAAAAGGGAGCGCCTTGACGTCGGCAGGGGAGAGGATTTCGGGCAGGATGGTTTCCACTGGGCGGGATTCTAGAATAGGCTGATGTCTTCGTCGTCACCGTCTGGTTTGCGACGGCGTGGCTTGGCACTAGGGGGCGAGTTCTCGTCACCACGGGCAGCAGCCGCTGGGCTGGAGTCGTTGGAGAAGGGTGTCAGAGAAACTTGTTGGGAGTCGGTCTGGGTATTGATGAGTTCCACCCGCTGGCGAACAGACTCGATCTGTTGGCGGCAGCTTTTGAGGAGAGTGATACCCTCTTCATAGTTAGCGACCATCTCAGCAAGAGGCAGGCGGTCCGTCTCGAGCCCTGATACGATCTCGTCCAGGCGGCTCATGGCCTGCTCAAAGGTCGGTGCTTCGGGGACGTGTTTGGGATTGCTCATGGCCAGATTTTTGGGAGGGCCACTATTCCGAGCAGGGCGGCCCGTCGCAAGCACGAAAAGACGGTGAAAACGCCAAAACGCTGTCTTTGGCTAAAGAACCGTTTTTTTGCTTCCGATCCAGTCGATGCGGCGTATGATCCGCTGACATGGATATCCTTTTCTACAAGACACTGCATTTGGTTGGCATCATGGGCTTCTTTGCGAGCGTTGGCGGGATGTTTGCCTCTGGTTCCAATTCGGCCTCCCGCAAGCCTTTGGCCATGCTCCACGGTATTTCATTGCTCATCTTGATTGTTGCAGGATTTGGCGCTGTTTCCAAAGGCGGTTTCCACTTTAGCGATGGATGGGTTCAAGCAAAAATAGGCATTTTAGTCCTAGCCATTCTGCTTTTGCCTGCGGCAAAGCGCCGCTGGCTGGCACCGGGTGTGGTGCTTATGGTGGGTCTGATTCTCGGTGCAGTTGCGGCTTGGCTGGGGGTCCACCACGGATTCTGAGCGGTATTGAGTCTTTCCAGGTAATTTTGTCAAAATTCGGTGAGGAGGACTGGCGTGCCGCCATTGCGTGCGCTGGCCATGGCCGCATCGCAGACGCGCTGCGTTAAGAGGCACCAGTCTTCCCATCGCGCATCGCGTGCCCCTCTCAGCACGATGTCTGAGAAGGTGGCGATCATCCTTGCCTCTTGGGAGCCTGTCGCATTGTTGGCGGGCACGGGCAGTTCAGTCGTTTCCCTGCCGTCCTTCATGACGAAAACGCAGTTGTCAGCGCTAAAGGCGGACTGGACGATGTCGAAGCGGGAGGTATTACCTTGTAAAGGCAGGACAAAGTCGTTGAACTGCAGGGCTCCATTGGTGCCGCTGATGACGACCGTCTGCGTATTGCGGACGTGGAACGAGGTGAAGTAACTGGCTGATACACCACCTGGAAAGTATAGCTCTGCGGAAAACTCCGTCGGCACACTGCCGCCGTCGTGACCAGATTGCTGGAGAATGTGGCCTGATACGCTGATGGGTTCTTGCCAGTCGAGTGCCCAAAGCGTCAAGCGGCTGCAATACCAGCCCAAGTCACCCAGGCAGCCCATCGGCTCCAGCGCCGCATCGGTGCGGATGTCAGCTGCCATAAACTCATCCCCGCCAGCGAAGGTGAACTGGGAGGTGACATGGCGTAGCTCTCCCAATGTGCGTGTCTCCAGGACAGAACGCATTTTTTCCAATCGCGGATGATGCATGAACATCACCCCGTCCATGAATTGCACTTTGTTCTCACGACAGGCGGCGATCATTTCCTGAAGATCAGCTGCGCAGATGGCGGCGGGCTTTTCGCAGAGTACATGCTTACCAGCCTGGGCGGCACGGATCACCCAGTCTTTTCGCAGGCCAGTCGGTAGAGGGACATAGACCGCGTCGATGTCTGGACGCGCCAGCAGGTCCTCATAACTGCCAAGCGGAATAGGGGCGGAAAGGTGGGGGACCTGTGCCTGGCACTCATCGATAAACCGTGCGCTTCGGGCGTGGTCGCGGCTTGCGACTGCGACCAATTCCGCATTGCCAGCATCGCGTACAGCCTGCCAGTTTTTGCGCGCGATATTCGCTGCGCCCATGAATCCCCATCTGCACCTTGTGTTACTCATACAGTGTTCATGAAAACCACGCGGAGCCTTAGCTCAAGCAATGAATCGTCAGAAACTGAGCTCAAATGAGCTTCGACAACTCTGTGGGCAGCACGGAATCGAATTTCATCAGCGTCCCATTGGTAGGGTGGGTAAAGCCTAGATGACAGGAATGTAGCGCTAGGCGCTTCGCATTTTTATCACCCCGGTTATACTTTTCGTCGCCCAAAACTGGGCAGCCGAGGTCTGCCATGTGCACCCGAATCTGATGCCGACGCCCTGTCTCTAGTTCAAGTTCAACCAAGGCGCGGTCGCGAGTCTTCTTGATCACTCGGTAGTGCGTGATGGCGTGTCGCGTCGTCTCGCTGGCAGGGGCGCTGCGGACGCGGAAGGGATTCGTTTCATCGAGGTGGGAGCGCACTGTGTCCTCCATTTTGGGCGGGGCACCTTGGACGACGGCAAAGTAACGCTTTTCAAAATCATCCCAGTTCTCTTGGAGGAAGCGCTTGGCCTCTTCGGTGCGGGCAAAGACCATCAGGCCAGAGGTTTCGCGATCCAGGCGATGCACGATCCAGATGCGATCTCGGCCCCGATGCATCCCGTATTCGCCTTGAGATTGGCGGACGTATTCGGTCAGGAAAACATAGGCAGTCTCTTCGCGTTCAGCCTTGCTAGCGATGGAGAGCAGGCCGGAGGGTTTTTCGATGACGATGACGCTGGCATCTTCAAAAACGATACGCATTCCAGGGGGCAGCACATCTTCTGGAGCCGGGCCTTTTTTGATTTCTACGGTGATGGCGTCTCCGACATTGAGTGGGTGGTCGTGCTGCTTCACTGACCGTCCGTTGACTTGGATCGCCCCGTGCTTCAGCCATTGGCGGATTTTCGTCTTCTTCACCTCCGGCCAAGCGGCAAAGAGGTGATTGAGCAATGGTGCGACGGGTTCGCGGACTGTAAGCGGTTCGGGCATGAGCCCTCAGTATAAGCAGATTCTGTCTTCCCGAAACTATTCTCTACTTTCCGCTGACGTTCTTTAGGGCTGCGAGCCCCTGAAGCACGCGCACCTTCCCGTTGCGTGCCCGTTGAGCGATGTTTTCAAAGTGGTCGAGCCGAGGCACGGTCTTTTCATCCTGATCCTTGCCGATGAAGATGACGAAGTTGATTTGCGGTTTGGGTTTGTCCTTCGATTGGTAGTAGAGCCGGATTGCGTTTTTGATTTGGTCCTCCCGCTCTTCCGCAGTGATCTGAATGCCGCCTGGTGGTGATCTGGGTGGGCGGAAGCCCATGTCGCGCCAGACCTCGCCAATATTTACAATGACGCGCTCTGGGACGCCTTGGGTGCGGCGCGCTGCATTCTCCTTATTCAGCCAATCCTGGCCTTTTTTGATCGCATCTCGCCAAGCTTGATCATCCTTATCCGTCCAGCGCAGTTGCTTCAGAATTTTGGCCCGTTCCTCTGGCGTGCGGGGCACCTCCATGCTGCGGTAACCGCTGCTGACGACGAACACGGCATCCACATCGGTCTCCAGTGCATATTGGATGGCCCGCAGATAACCCGAGAGATAGTTGTTTTTTACGGGCTCCACTTCTGCGTTTGGCTGATGAATGGGGTAGCCGATGGCTTGCAGTCCAAGCTTGGTGAACTCTCGATTCACTGGGTAGAGCCAATCGGAGATTTTGGCTTTGTTTGCTGCCGTTGCGGGTAGGAGCTTCTCGCTGAAGGCGGAAATATTGCGTCCTTCGTAGAGGATGACGTTGAAGAATGTCTCCAGCCCCAGCTTGCCGATCATGCTGGCGATCTCCCCTTTGACAATCTCGTAGGCGGGGTAGCCGCCGCGTGGGTCCGTCAGCATGTAGCGCTCTGCATCAATCAGAAAGGCCACACGACGCCCCTTGGACTTGATGCCGAAAAAGTTGACGTTGGAAGTGCCTTTGGGGGAAAACGGCAGGGCAAAACTAGCACCCAGATCAGTGGTGGCAATCTCGGTGACGATGGGACCCTCCGCCTTCGATTCAAAATCGGGAAGGGCGACGGATGAGATGCCGGTGGCAGTGATGGCTCGGGCGGGCGATCCAACAACGGCAGTGGGCGTTGGCATCGCAACGGGCGTGACCTTTTTGGTCTCGGGTTGGTCTTGGATGGTCTCTGGGGCGGTGATGCCGACGAGTTCTGCGGTTGGTAGGGCGGGCACCACGACCACAATCAGGCCGAGCAGCACGATCAGGCCGACATGGATGGCGATGGCTACCATCGCGGCGGAGAGTTTTGGCAACGCCAAGCGGCGCTCCGCTGGCCCTTTCACTGCGGGCACGGGTTGTGGTTCGGGCTCACTGTCATCGACGATGGGTGTGGCGGCGATGATTTGCGCCTCATCCTCATCCATGATGACCAGGGTGGGTTCCGTTTCGTCCTCCACAGCAAGGACTGGTGTCGGCTCGTCATGCGCCGGGGCGGACGGCTCCATGACTTTCACGATCGGTGGTTTGGCGCTCCTGGTGGAGGGGAGGGGTATTTCGCGGCCATGCTCTGCTAGCCACTTCAATAGATCCGCTTCCTCAGTCGTGGCCGATGGATCGAAGAGGGAGGCTACCTGGGCGAAGCGGTGCGCTTCCTCGATCTCCCCTCGGTGCTGATGGATTCGCGCTTTGAGGAGGATGGCTGTAACGTTGCTCTCATCTGCCGCCAAGACTTTGTCTGCTAGTTGGAGCGATAGACTGGGATTGAAGCTCAATGCCAGATTGGCAGCGCGCAATTGATCCACGGCGTTCGCAGGCAATCCAGGAGCCGTCGAGATGAGCAACGCCGCCTGCTGAGATGCCCCCGCCGCGGAGAGTTCTTCTGCCAACACCAGTCTGCAGCCCCAGTCCCCTGGAGCTGTCTTCAATTGCGCACGCAGACTTTCAATGGAAGCTCTCGCTGGCATCTATGCCAAAGTGAATGAAATTTACGCGATGGACGCAAGGGAAAAAGGAGTCCGCCCAGGGTGCCTAGTTCCGACACCTGAAGTTTTCCTGCTTGTCGGCCCGCGATATGCTCCTCAGTATTTAATGAACGGTGAATTGGTTCCTTGGAAGATGTTGTCTGGTAGCGAAGGCCTGGGGGTGTTAACTCCTGGTTGGCTGTTGGCGGAACAGAGGGAGGAGAAAGACGGTGATGCGGAGGGTGGTGCACGGAGTCAGGTCTATCAGGTGGCATTTGCCAATTCCTTCAGCTCAATCCCCGTACTCAGTCTTGGGCTGACGGGATTTGACCTAGATCAGCACACCGGCAGTCGCATCAGCCTAGCAGCGGAGAACATTTGCCCCCATGGCTTCGATGTGCGGATTACCACATGGCGGGATACACGCGTGTATTCGGTCGAGTTTAGCTGGCTGGCGATTGGATCGTAGCACACCCGCCCTCACTGAATGGGCAAAACAAGCGAGACTTCTTTGCCCATTCTCAGGACCGTGGCTTTGATCTGATCCCCCACTCTGTAGTTCTGTAAGAGATATCCAATCAACTCGCTTTCCGTCATCCGTTGGCTGAGGCCGCCCAGTGCAATGACGACGTCCTCTTTTTGAAAGCCGGCTTTTTTTGCTGCGCCGTGTTTGCCAAACTGGCCGAGCCCCTTCACCCAGAGCGCCATCTTTTTAATGTCCAGGCCTCTGCTTGTTCGGTCGTCATCGCTCAGATCCTCCAATACCAAGCCGCCACAAGCCATTCCGCGCATGCCCCAGGTGCCAACCCGTTTTGAGATGTCTGTATGGCTCCGCCATCCCGGCGCGAGCGCTAGCTTGACGGTCACTTCTGCACCGCCACTGCGGCGGATGGTGGCATTCAGGGTGGCTGGATCTGGCGCGCGATGCAGCACCCAGCTGAAATCTGCGATCGAAATCAGCGGCTGCCCATCGAGGGAAAGGATCTCATCTCCGGCAGCAATGCCAGCGGACGCTGCGGGTGATCCGGGCGCCACGGCTTCGACACGCGCTGCGGCATCTGCCGCCAAGGTGATGCCCGCCGTTTCTGGCGCAGGCTGGGGATAAATCCACTGCTCTGGCACTGGGTCGCCACGGTCATGGTAGGCTGCGCGAAAGGCATCGCCAACCATGTGGCAATGCACGCAGCTTTGGACGACTTTTCCCTGCCAATCGAGTTCGCGGCCGTACTTTTCTGCTAGCGACGGAATTTCGACTGGCGTCTTGAAAGGGGTAGGGCCACCTCGTTTGCCTGTCAGGGAGGC
>CAZCAL010000209.1:0-7888 GCA_964496625.1 uncultured Verrucomicrobiaceae bacterium
GCATTGGGCAGAACGTACCATGGTCTCTATTTCGATTCGGCAACTCTCCAAAAAGTTCGGGCGCAATACGGTCCTCAGCGGTATCAATCTGGACATCGCCGCCGGAGAACTCTTTTTCCTACTCGGACCCAGCGGTTGCGGAAAGACGACGCTCCTGCGACACATCGCCGGATTTTACACGCCCAACAGCGGGCAGGTCCTGTTCGACGACGAGGACGTAACCAAGCTGCCCGTGCACCGACGTGGCACCGGGATGATGTTTCAAAGCTACGCGCTGTGGCCACATCTAAACGTCGCCCAAAACGTCGCCTTTGGCCTGGAAGAGCGCCGACGCCCGCGTCCCGAAATTGAGGCCCGCGTCGCCGAGGCCCTCGAACAGGTGAAACTCGGTGGATTGGGGGACCGCCGCATCCAGCAACTCTCCGGCGGCCAGCAGCAGCGCGTGGCTCTGGCTCGCGCCTTGGTCATTCGCCCTCGTTGCCTTTTGCTGGACGAACCGCTCTCAAACCTCGACGCCAAGCTGCGGATCGAGATGCGATCGGAAATTCGGCGCATCTGCAAGGAGTTTGGCCTGACGGGCATCTACGTCACCCATGATCGCGATGAAGCGCTCTCGATGGCAGACCGCATGGCCATCATGGAAAGCGGGCATTTGGTGCAGGTGGGCAGCCCTGCGGAAGTCTATCGCAATCCAGCCACCCCAATGGTCGCGGAGTTCATTGGCGAGACAAATTTCATCGACGGTCGTGTGCTGCGTGACACCAGTCGCGCTGGTCTCTTTGATATCGAAACCTCCCTGGGCACCCTGCGCGGACGTCCCAACAGCGAAGACTGGAAGCCTGTCATCGGTCAACCCGTGGTGCTTTCGCTGCGACCTGAGGCACTGAGTTTTGAACAGGTCTTTGATTCGCCGAACCGCATTCAGGCACACATCACCAGCACCTCTTACCTCGGCTCCATCGTTCAATATGAACTCGCCGCCGGATCGGAAATTTTGAAGGTCTGCCAGATGAATCCAGGCATCATCCGCCAGCCGTCCAATCAGCACGACCAACTCATGGTGGCCCCGGCGGACGTGGTCATGCTGCGCAAATAAGCCCCATGAACGCCAACGGCCTCATTCAAAAACTCAAGCCCCGCCTTGACGATGTGATCGCCAAGATCGGACCGCTGGCGCGGCGATTTTGGAAGGAGCTCACTGGTTGTGGTGTCATGCTGCTAGTTCTTGCCGGACCGTTTTTCCTGCGTCCGGCAAATACAACAGGACCGACGCGATATGACCGTCGTCTGGTCATCGTCACGCCTCACCACGAGTCCATTCGACAGGAGTTCGGCCACGCCTTCTCACACTATTGGAAGAGCAAGACGGGGCAGACCATTTTCATCGACTGGCGGGTTCCTGGCGGCACCACGGACATCGCGATGATGCTGAAGTCCGAGTACACCGCAGCCTTCCAGAACCTCTGGGAGGGCAAGCTAGGCCAGCAATGGTCGTCGGCAGCAGCACAAGCCTGTCTCGACGGAAAGCTAGACCTCAGCCCGGATGCACAGGGCAATTTCACGGTCGGGCAGCAAGCGCGTAAAGCCTTTTTGGATTCAAGTGTGGGCATCGGAGTCGATCTGTTTTTTGGCGGTGGTGCCTACGATTTCCAATCTCAAGCCCGCAACGGCATCCTGGTCTCGTCACCTCCAGGTAGCACCTTCGGCCTGCCAAAGGTCGCGCAGGATCATCCCGATTGGTTCAGTGATTCAGGCATCCCAGAGCAAGTCAGTGGCGAGCCCTTCCGCGATAAAGATGGCCGCTGGTGTGGCACCTGCCTTTCGAGTTTCGGCATCGTTTTCAACCGCGATGTTCTGCGCCGTCTCGGGGTCGCAAAAGATCCGACGCAATGGGAAGATCTCGCCGATCCAAAGCTCGCTGGCCAAATCGCGCTCGCAGATCCTGGACGCAGTGGGTCAGTGGCCAAGGCCTTTGAAATGCTGATCCAACAGCAAATGCAGATCGCCCTAGTGCGCCTGACCAAAGAACCCGGAAAACTGAAAACGCCAAAGGACATCGAAGCTGCTGCCGTTCGGAAAGGCTGGCGCGAGGGCTTGAAGCTCATCCAAAAGATCAGTGCCAACGCACGCTACTTTGCAGACGCATCCACTAAGATCCCTCTAGAAGTCGCCCGGGGCGATGCGGCCGCTGGGATGTGCATTGATTATTTTGGAAGAGCCTCCGCAGAAAGTCTGGAACGCCTTTACGGCAAATCGCGGGTGGGATTTGTCATGCCAGAAGGCGGCACCTCCATTGGCGTCGATCCGATTGGGATGTTGCGAGGCGCACGCGAACCTGAACTCGCTACAGCCTTCATGGACTTCGTGCTTTCTGAAAAAGGGCAAGACCTCTGGAGCTATCGAGCGGGTGTTCCAGGCGGACCAAAGGCGCTGGCTCTCCGCCGTCTGCCAGTGCGCAGGGATCTCTACGCCGCAGATCGTCTGGACTTCATGAGCGACGGTGCCGAACTGCCTTATGAAAAGGCCAAGGCCTTCGAATATCACCCGGAATGGACAGGGCCAGCTTTTGAATCCATCCGCTTCATCATTCGTGTGATGTGTGTGGAGAATCACCCCGAACTTCGCAGCACTTGGGAGGAGATGATCCGCACGGGATTCACCCCACGCGCGATGGAGGTTTTTCATGATCTGGAGTTTGTCCGTTACGACACAGCGATCGGCAGCATCGCACGTATCTTGCACTCGCGTGACAAGATCCAGGAAATCCGCAAGGCCCATGAACTTGGGGATACCTTTCGCAAACAATACACCCTGGCCACGCGCCACGCCCAGGAAGGACGTTAATCTGGACCACGCATGAGCAAGACTTTGAGCAGACTGGTTTTCGTGGTGATGGCGGCCTTCTTTGGTTGCTTTTTCCTCTATCCAATCTGGGCCACGATCCAGACCGCGCTCTATACTTCCGACCACAAATTCACGCTCGATTTTGTCAGTGAAGTGTTCAGCAACGAGGTCTATCGCGCAGGCCTCGGGAACTCTTTTCTCATTGCCGTATGGACGACGTTGGGATGCCTGATAGTGGCTTTGCCTCTGGCGGTATTCAACGTGCGCTACGAGTTCCCCGGCAAGGCTCTCCTCAATTCGCTGATCCTTTTGCCAATGGTGCTGCCTCCCTTCGTTGGTGCCATCGGGATCAAGGCAATGCTCGGCCAAGCAGGGGCGATCAATAGCTTTCTCATCGCACTTGGATTGATGGACCCGCTGCGCCCGGCCGATTGGCTAGGTCAGGGCCAAATGCTCGGCGTGGTGCTGATGGAGGTGCTGCATCTTTACCCGATCATCTACCTCAATACCGTCGCTGCGCTGGCGAATCTCGATCCCGCACTTGAGGAGGCCGCAGCAAACGTCGGCTGCCCTCCAGGCCGTCGTTTCTGGCGCATCACGTTGCCACTCATCATGCCGGGTGTGTTTGCGGGCGGCACCATCGTCTTCATTTGGGCCTTCACGGAGTTGGGTGTGCCACTGGTGTTCGACTATGATCGGGTTACATCAGTGCAGGTCTTTCGCAGTCTGAATGATCTCAGCGATAACCCCCTGCCCTACGCTCTGGTGCTGGTGATGCTCGCATTCAGCACCCTGCTCTATGCGATCAGCAAGCTTCTATTTGGCAAAGCCAGTTCTGGAGGTGGAGGGCGCGCAACGACCGCACGCGAAACCATTTTCCCACCGGTTTGGAAAGGCTGGGCAATGACCGCGCTCTTCGTCGGTGTTACCTTCCTCGCCGTGCTACCCCATCTCGGCGTGATGTTTCTCTCCGTCAGCAATGACTGGTATGGAACCATCCTGCCGCACGAACTCACGCTCAGCCATTACCGCGCAGCGTTGGGTCATGAACTCACATTAAACGCGATCAGCAACAGCCTGAAGTATTCCGTGTTAGCCATGATCATCGACGTCGTGCTGGGCGTGCTCGTCGCCTACGTCGTCGTCCGCACGCGCATCGCGGGTCGGCAAATTCTGGATGCCATGGCCATGCTCCCTCTCGCAGTTCCAGGGCTAGTCATGGCGTTTGGCTATTTGGCCATGTCCAGAGAAGGCCAGCCTTTCGATTGGCTGATGCTTGGCGAAAACCCGCTCTTGCTGCTCGTCATCGCTTACTCCGTCCGCCGCCTCCCGTATGTGGTTCGCAGTGCTTCCGCAGGTTTTCAGCAAGTCAGCCCGACCCTCGAAGAAGCCGCGCAGAACCTTGGGGCCACCCCTGAGCGAGCCCTTTGGCGAATCACCTTGCCGCTCGTTGTGCCAAACCTCGTTGCAGGAGGCCTACTTGCCTTTTCCTTCGCGATGTTGGAGGTCAGTGACTCCATGGTCTTAGCCCAGCAGACCGCCCATTTCCCCATCACCAAGGCGATCTACTCGCTCGTCGGTGCCCTTGGCAATGGCCCCAGCTTAGCCGCCGCGCTCGGCGTCTGGGCGATGATCTTTTTGGGCACCACGATCTTGTTGGCAGGGCTGTTGCTCGGCAGGAAATTGGGCGCTCTCTTCAAGTAAAAACTCACGACCCACTCCGCATCTCATGAAGACATCAAAAACAATTCTGGTGCTGGTGATGCTGGTTTTCACCGGCATCACGGTCTTCTTTGTCAGGCATGATTATGAACTCTGGCGGGATCTCCCCAGCTTTCAGGAGGTCACCGGCAAGGTCGAGAGCAAACGCATCGAAGATGTCGCCTACCGCAGCGCAGGAAAAACCCGCCACCGAAAGCGTCACCACGTCTCCGTCACCTTCACGCCCAAAGACGCTGCCACCCCAATCACCAAGGATGAAACGGTCACCACTCGTATCTACGACATGGTCACGGTCGGACAGCCTGTTCAGGTCTTCCACGATCCAAGCGATCCTCAGAGGCTTGTCCTGGTCGAACGGAGCGTCGGCCCATGGTGGTCGGTTGCACTGGTGCCTTTGCTATTCTTCGTGCTGCCTTTGATCGTGATCGCCCTGATTTTGGCTCGCAAGCGCCCAGTGCCGCCGGGCATTTCTGCCTGAAGCGCACACTTCCTCCTTGTCAGTGTCCGTTCTGGAGTCAAACTCAGGGCTCCCAAGTCAGCGCCCGGCTCCCGGCAGTCCAACCACCACCATGAACCTGCGTTTTCTCCTTCCCGCACTCTGTCTCGCCATGTCTTCATTGAATCACGCTGCCTCCATCACCTCTGAAGTCTGGGGAAAAACAGCGTCTGGCGACGAGGTGACCCTCTTCACTCTGCGAAATGCCAGCGGCATGGAGGCTCGCATCATGAACTACGGTGGCATCCTCGTCAGCCTCAAGACCGCTGATAAGTCGGGCAAGGTAGCAGATGTGGTGCTGGGCTTCGACTCGCTCGCGCCTTACCTTGAGAAAAATCCATTCTTCGGCTGCATCACCGGACGTTACGCAAACCGCATTGGCGGCGCTGCCTTTAGCATTGATGGCACCGATTATAATGTCACAGCAAACTCCGGGGCAAACCACATCCACGGAGGCAAAGTCGGCTTTGATAAAAAGGTCTGGCAGGCGACCCCTCGGTTGCTCGCAGACGGCGTGGCTTTAGCGCTGAAATACAGCAGCGCTGCTGGCGAAGAAGGCTTTCCCGGCAAGCTGGATTGCACCGTCACTTACACGCTCAATGACCAAAACGAGCTGACGTTCGACTACCAAGCAGAGAGCGATGCCCCCACCGTGGTGAACCTGACAAACCACAGCTACTTCAACCTCGCAGGTGAAGGCAGCGGCCCCATTCTCGATCACGAATTGCAGATCAATGCGACCACCTTCACGCCCACGGACGACGACCTCATCACTACCGGCGAACTCGCATCCATCGCAGGCACTCCGCTCGATTTCAGCACGCCACATCGCATCGGCGAACGCATTGACGCTGACTACAAGCCGCTGATCCAAGGTTTAGGTTACGACCATAACTTCGTCGTCCCCGGCAGTGGGATGAGAAGCGCCGCCGTCGTCCATGATCCCGTCAGCGGTCGCACGATGGAAGTGCTGACAATCGAGCCCGGCATCCAGCTTTACACAGCCAACCACCTGAAAGACGTCCACGGCAAAAACGGTCACGTCTATCAGACACGTCATGCCCTCTGTCTTGAGACCCAGCACTATCCCGACAGCCCGAACAAAGCCAACTTTCCCAGCACGGTTCTTCGCCCCGGGCAGAGCTACCACACGACCACCGTCCTCCGTTTCTCAGCCCGCTAACTCGCCACCATCTTGAGCCAGACCAGCCCCGTCCCCCTCGCACCGCCAGCACCACCTGCTGTAGCACCCTTTGTCCAAGAGCAGGATTTTGCCGCACGGCAATATCGTGGTCGTCGCGATTACCAGGAGGACTACTATGCCTTTGCGGATGCCGCAGATGCCGAGGAAGAGCCCCTGCAACGACTCCTCCTCGTCTTGGGAGATGGCCTCGGAGCCCACACCGGCGGCAGCGTCGCCAGTTATCTCGCCGTGAACGCCTTTGTCCGTGCGTATCACGAAAACGATGTCGCCCATTCCTGGCGTCTGCGCGTTGCCCTGGATCGCGCCAATGACACCCTGGGGCTTGTCACCAATCGCATGCCATCTGTCGCCCCGCCGATGGGCACCACCATTCTGGCCATCCTCGTCAGCCATGGGATGCTCAATTGGATTTCTGTGGGTGATTCGCCGCTCTACTTGTTCCGCACGGGAGAGCTCCACCGGCTCAATGCAGACCACTCCCTCACCCCGCTGCTTGAGGCCAGAATCGCGCGAGGTGAAATCTCCGTCGAAGAGGCGGAGCACCACCCTGACCGACACACGCTGCAGTCCGCCGTCATGGGCGCGCCGCTGCCTCTCGTGGACTTCATGAGCGAGCCTTTCGTGCTCCAGAGCGGGGACATCATCATCTCCGCCAGCGACGGCATCTTCACCCTCAGTCACCAGCAGCTTGAAGAACTGTTAGGCTTTGGCCGACATACCACGGCGGATAAAATTGCCGACGCCATTATCTTTGCCATCCGACGTATTAATTTCGACCGCCAAGACAACACCACCGTCGGCGTCATCAAAATCCCCTGAATCATGGCCGAAGTTCCCTCGACACATCTGCTCCCCCTCCAGACGCCAGCCCCAGACATCGAGCTCCCTAACGCCTCAGGAGAAGTCTTCGCTCTGGATGATTTGCGCGGTCCACGCGGGCTCCTCGTCATGTTCGTGTGCAATCACTGCCCGTATGTCGTGCATCTCGCAGACGCCCTCGCCACCTTTGCCCAAGAATGTGATGCCCTTGATGTCGGAGTCGTCGCCATCAACTCCAACGACGCCAGCCGTTATCCCGCAGACGCCCCAGCAAAGATGCCCGCCTTTGCAGAGGCGCACGGCTGGACCTTCCCCTACCTCGTTGACAGCCATCAGACCACCGCCCACGACTACCACGCCGCCTGCACGCCAGACTTCTTCCTCTTCGACGGAGAATTGCGCCTCCAATACGCCGGGCAATTTGATGCCTCACGCCCCGGCAGCAGCAAGCCCATCGACGGAGCCGATCTGCGCAAAGCACTCGCCGCCATGATCGCCGGGCAGCCTCCCCTCTCCCCGCAGCAGCCCAGCACCGGCTGCAGCATCAAGTGGCAGCCCGGCAACGAGCCAGGTCAATCCAAGCTCAAAGCCTAACCGCCACGGGGCAGGAAGGCAGGCCAGTCGCCAGGACGGCGTTTCGGCAGTGTCCGCTCAATTCGCTTCGCAGCCCAGACGTTAACCGCGACAGATGATCGCTCTTTCATCCGGCGATGAATTTGTTTCTCGAGAACGTCCTAGATCAGGCGATGGCGAGGGGTGAGCGTCGATGACACTGCAGATGCCATGGGAGCTGTTGAGCTGTC
>CAZCAL010000210.1:0-577 GCA_964496625.1 uncultured Verrucomicrobiaceae bacterium
ATGGTGAGATCTTCGGTAGTGGCAGTCTTTGGCATTTTTGTCTGGCGACAGACGACGGGTGTCCCCTTTCAATTGGTGCAGACAGAGACGTTCACTCTGATGGCGGTTTGTCAGTGGTTCAATGTTTTGAACTGCCGAAGCGCGACAAAGACTGTGTTCAGTTTCGACGTGCTCAAGAATCGCTGGCTGGTGGGCGGCCTGCTTTTGGGCAACTTATTGCACTTCCTCGTAATCTATGCAGAGCCGATGAACCGCATCTTCCACACGGTCCCAATCCCTTTGGCAGACTTTTTCCTTCTGGGTCTCATCGGGAGTTCCGTCTTGTGGGCGGAAGAAATTCGCAAGCTGATCTCACGCATTCAGCTTCGTCGTAGTGGAGGCTCCCAGCTTAAAAAGAACCCAACCCAGGAGAACGCTCTGCATTAGGCCAAACGCGACCCATTTGACGCACAGCAGTGCTGGCCATGGGGCGACTGAATAGTAGATGGGCACAAAGCCGTTTCCGTGGAGTCCCATAAAGAGCCCAAACATCAGTGCGCACTTCAGGGACATGGAGGCGTCCTTGGACAAGCGGGAC
>CAZCAL010000210.1:587-7851 GCA_964496625.1 uncultured Verrucomicrobiaceae bacterium
GGACGCGGCCATTACAAACTGCCCGACAAACATCCACGCCATGTACCGTGGCATGACTTCTTCAGGACGCCAAAGTTCCTGGGTGCTCTGGTAGGTCGCTTTCAGGATGACACCATGAATCACGAAGTCGGTGATGCATAAGACGAGAAACGTCGCAATGATGCAAGGCCAGAGGCGCTTGGGATTCATGGGAAATGGGGCGCGGTCTATCTGGTGATTAGATCAGTGTGCAGACAGCGTAACGGCCCCAGCAAGGATGTCAGTTGTATTGGCTGGGTCGGCAGGATTGGCAGGGAGTTTGGCCATTGGGAAGTTGCCTCCACCTTGTTGAATCACTCCATTGGGGAAGATAATTCCTCGATACGTGACGGTGCGGGTGATCTTCTTCAGGGGAGACAGTGAGATCGTATTTACTAAAGTGAACCGTCCACTGAATAGTCCTGTGGTGCGTGAGACACTGAAAGTGACTTTGTCCGGATTGTTGCCGCTCGCAAAGGTCGGCATGACTCCTGCAGCGCTTGTCCGAATCTCAAAGACAATGTCCGGGCTCTGCGGTGCTGTGGAGATGCCGCCTTCAAGGAAGTTCAACTCAGCATTGTCCGGTCCTGCCACCAGCCCCATCGCTGGATCTGTGCGAGCAGGTGGCGTGTAGAGGCCGCCTTTGGCTGTGACGGTAATTGAGGCAAATCCGGCTTTGTAATTGCGCTCCCGCAGGTTGGCCTGAGCGTTCTTATGCCAGTCTAAGGTGTTGCCCAAAGTGTGCCCCGCGTCAGCCGCGATGCCCAGAATGCCCTGGATGCTTCCGGTGTTCCGATACAACATTTGCTGCACGAGCACCTGACCGGTGGGACCGAGGAGGCTACGGAAAAGGATGGTATTTCCATCGCCAGTTTTGCCGACGAATGAAGTGGCACCCGCCGACGTGACGCTGATGCTGCCATAGCCGCAACCCTGAGGAATGGCTTCAATTCCCTCGTCCCCCAGAGCAAGATCGATAATCAATGTGTGATAACCCAAGAAGTCCACGACGGGCATGCCGCGTGTGCTCCAGATGTTTGACCAGCCATTGATAGGAGCCGAGTCCAGACCGCCGGTGATCGTCAAGGTGCCATCCATCAGGTGTGAGCCAGGGTGAAGAACGAGATTGAGGAGAAAGGCTGGCAGCCCTCTGGACCGCTTCACCGTGATCGTGGCGGTTGGGTCGCCACCTGCGGCGAGCGTGTCGAGTACTCCCCGAAATGCCAAGGATTCAGCACCGGCAATCAGGCGGCCCGTGACTGCCCCGGCTGCTGAGACGGACATAGTCAGCCTGCCGCCGAGGCCAGCAGTTACAACAGGGTCTTTATCAATCATGGCCACATAGGCACCATCGCTTCCAGGGGGCAGGGGCAGCACCTCCAGCACAGCATCAATGACGGTTCCCTTACCTTTCAGGTTCGACGGCGTGATCTTGATTTTGTCATAGGTGCCAGCTATCAGCGCTCGCCCGTAAATTTCACCTGTGACCTTGTTGTAAGTCAGGCCGCGGGGCAGGCCGGTAATCACGAACTTAGTCGGCGTCTTGAGTGGATCTGGATCAATGGGTTGGATGAAGGAATAATCCTCACTTACCATCGTAGTATCTAACACAAGCGGGGGAGCCGCGACAATGAGATCCGGTACGGAGTCGTAGACAATGAGTGTATGTGTGCCCCCTGCGAGGGTGCCTGGGCTTGCGGTGACTTCACAATGATAGTTGCCCGCGTCCCCAGTAGTCAGGCCCTTCAGAGTCAGTCGTGACGTCGTTGCGCCAAGAATTAGGGGGCCATTGACGAGGGCTGTGGCACCGTGGAACCACTGAAACGATTCGACCTCTGGGCTGGATGCTTTGATGGTGAACGACACCGTTCCCAGGGTGGGGGCTGCAACATTGCTGCCCGTCTGGTCCACCACGGTCAGAGTCGCACTGGCACTTGTGTCCGTTACATTCGCACCGATAGCCTTCATCGCATAAGACCCCGCATCCGTTAGCTTTGCTGTTGGGATGTTATGATCCGCGGCGTTTGATCCGCGAATGCTGGCGCGATTTTTGGTCCACTGAAGCGTCGGAGCAGGTGTGCCGGTCGCGGCGGAACTAAAGGTAACTGGATCTCCAACGGCTACGATTTGGCTTAGCGGGTCCAGGGTGACAACGGGCGGTGTGTCGTCGCTGGTGATCGTGAGCGTGTAGGCGAAGGGGGCCAGCTTTGCGACTGCGGGGTCGGAGGGAGTGCCCAAGGTAAGAATGAGTGTCTCATCTGGCTCGACCAGTCCGTCATTGAGGAGATTGATCGTAATGTCCTTGGAGACCTCTCCTGGAGCGAATGAGAGAGGGGACACCAGCTTTGTATAGTCCTTACCCGAACTGGCTGTTCCAGAGACGGTGAAGGGTAGGGTGTAAGATGCAGTGATACTAGATGGCATCGTCACAGTGACAACGTGGGTGCCATCTGCTTCTGATACGGTGGCCGAAGCGGAGGTGAAAGAAGCTGAAGTTGCCGGGGTGGTATCCACCAATCGGGCGATGTAAGGCCGCGCAACTAAATTTATGTTGTTAAAATAGCCAACAACAATCAGCCTACCATCCGGTTGGATGACCATTTCTTGAATGTCGCCCAAAGGGCGAGGGTTGAAGGTTGTATCAATGTCGCCATTTGACTCTATCCTGGCTAAATTGAACGTTGTGAATGCTAGTTTGGAAAAGTTCGCAGTCCCTGCCGCCAAGAGTTGTCCACTTGGGAGCAGAATGATATCATTGATGATGCTCCCGTTGATATTTGGTTGGAACGAGGAGTCTGCCGTGCCGTTGGAATTGAGTCGGGCCAACTTCGAAGCGGGTGCGCTTTCAATGGTGTCGAATTCACCACCAATCAACACCTGCCCATTGGGTTGCAATGCGATGGTGCGGACGCTACCTCCTACGTCAGATGCAAACCCTGCAAGATCAGGCTGACCTGTCGGTGTCAGTCGAACAATATTTGACTGACTCACCGCATCGAAGGATGTGAAGCTTCCACCGACGAGGATGTTCAAATCCGGTTGGACGACAATATCGTAAACCGCTCCAGCATCTCCAGCAGTCACATGTCGATTGAAGGTTGTGTCGAGGGATCCATCCGTCTCAAATCGTGCAAGATAGCCTGACCCTCCCGCGAGTATCTTGTTGTCACTTGTTTGGACCGCCATTGCAAAGCAGGGGCCATCCAAAACTGCTGAGAAGGAGGTGTCGAGTGTGCCGTCATCATGAAGCCTTGCGATCCAGTTTCGGACGACGGATGAAACCGCGCTAAATGTGCCTGCAATCAATATTTTGCCGTCTGGTTGGATGACGATCCGATTAATGGGTGCATTCGGCCTGGCTGAGAATGCGGTGTCTAGAGATCCGTCAACATTAAGGCGAGCCAAGTATTGCTTCGAGGCACCACCGACCGTGGTGAAACCACCCCCAATCAGTATCTTCCCATCTGCCTGCCTCGCCACAGCGTTCACTGGCAAGTTTACTTTTGGCAGGAAACTGTCTGGCACCGGACGGATCGCCTGTCCCCTCGCAGGTGATAGGCTGAGCATTCCCACAAAGAGAAGTGTGGTGAAGGTAATTATTCTCATCATACAATAGAGCTGGATTAAAATGGAGAGCAGACCTGCAGGGATGCTCGCAATGGAGCGAGGCGGGTGCCGCAGAATATTTGAATTTTGACCAGTTTGCCCGAAAAGCGTTCGGATGACAATCAGAACTGCCCCACAAAGTTCATCGCGCCATCGCAAAGATAGGAACTGGTGGTTGTGCGTAATTCTTGAAGGAACATTGAAAGGGCGGAGTATTCAAGCTTGGGGAACTGGGGATACTGGCCTTGCAGATTGATAACGATCTTTTGAAGAATATGCGTATCGAGAAGAATCACAAACTAGGCACTGCGGTCGCGATCCAGAAACTTAACAGCTACTTGGACGACCTCCTTCATCAACCACTGAGGAGTGGAGTGGTGATCAAGGATCCTTCCAAGATCTGGACAGGGAGTGCCATGGATTTTTCGTTCAGAGCCAAAAAAGGTCTTCTCGGGGCAACCATCAAAGGGAAGGTCGAGGTGAACGATCAGCAGGTGGTGCTGGAGACGGAGCTTCCCGGCCTTATTAGAACTTTTGTTTCTGAAGATACGATCAGACAGGCCATCGACCAACAACTGGGCAAGGTATTGGGTTGATCCGGTTGGGTTGGTGGAAAGGGCGATGCGATGTGGCCACCCACAGTCGGGACTGACCACCTCTCGACGCCTTTCAAAGAGTTCATCACCGTTTTGTGCCCCTGGGAGCCAGAGGCCGTTCAATCAATCGTTCATCGATTTACGCTTGAGGCTTCGCCAAACTTTGAAGGTTCACAGGGGAGAGATGTTTCGGTGAGATGAACCATCACGGGGTTGGTGACGAAAACTCGCACACTAATGGGGCAATTCATAAATATGGGTGAAATATCTGGATTTAAAGTCAATAACCATAAAAACAACAATCAATAGGTTGCGCTAAAAGGATATCATTCCATAGTACTGGATCTTTTCGGTTCTCTAATGATGTCGTGGTTCAATCGCCAAGAAGTTGTCGCTTCTGCTCTGGTGCGCTGTGGTTTTGCCCGTTGGTCTCGCGGCCGACGCGCAGGGCAGGCTGCGGTGTTGTCCTTCCATGGCGTTCGACCGGATGGTGCTAGTGAGGAAATGTTGGACGTGGGCCTGCATATTGAGCAAGGCCTTTTGCGGACCATCGTCGAGCATTTAGCTCGTCACTACGACATAGTTTCGCTGGCCGAGGTGGCTGCTGCGGCCCGGGGAGAGACGGAGCTATCTGGGCGTGCGGTGGCCATTGCCTTCGACGATGGCTACGCCTCTAACTATGAATTGGCGATGCCAATCCTCATGGACTGCAAGGTGCCTGCGACGGTGTTTCTAACTAGCTCGTTTCAAGAAGGGGCCTTGCTCTGGTTCCACCGGGTCGATTGGGCTTTGAATTCAACTCGGCGAATGGAGATCACCGTGCCGATGAGCGATGGCATGCGCCGATTTTCGTTAGGCGGTCGGGCGGAGCGGGTCCAGACGATGAATGAGCTTTTGCGAGACCTGAAGAAGTGCTCTTGGGATGAATTGAAACGGCGGGTGGCTTCGCTGGAGGCAATCTTGGAGGTCATGCCCCCATGTGATCGGGAGGAGACACCGCATTGTCTTCGTGGACTGAGCTGGGATCAGGCCAAGGAAATGGCTGCGACTGGATTGGTGGAACTGGGAGGGCATACGCATGAGCACCCGATTTTAGCCTGTTGCACCGAGACGGAGATCCGCGCCGAGATTGATGCTTGCTACGGGATCATCACTGACCGCATCGGTTCGGCCCCCAAACTGTTCGCCTATCCCAATGGTGGGGAATCCGACTTCAATTTAGTGGCGCAATCGGCGATCTCAGCGGCGGGGTTCACGGCAGCTTTTTCGATGATCAACGGTTTTGTGATGCGGGGTCAAAACCCCTTTGCCTTACATCGCTATGGTGCGCCTGAATCGGTGCACCAGGCGGAGGCGACCGTCTCCGGCGCTTTTGAGTCGGTGAAGGAGTGGCGGACACGTGCCGGGAGAAAGGCGGCCACAGTCTGATGAATGTGGCGAAGACAATGATGAATGCAGCGTCGATGGCCGACGTGGCGGATGATTTAACGTTGCGGGCGAATGGCTCTGCGAACGTTAAGCCTCCGACCATCCTGCACTTTATCGGTAATCTTGGTGGTGGCGGTGCGGAGATGATGATGCGGAACTTGGTCACGCATTCAGCATCAGCAGGTTGGCGACAGGTCGTGGTTGCGATGAAAGCTGCGCGCTGGGAGCGTGAGTTGGCGGCACTCCGTGAGTGTGGCGTGGTTGTTTACGGATTGGAAATGGACGGACTCTTGCGTCGGGCAACAGTAGTTGAGCTGATCAAAATCTTAAAGGACGAACGTCCAGACGTGGTCCAGACATGGATGCATCACGCAGATTTGGTGGGTGGCATTTGTGCCTGGTGGTCCGGTCTGCGCCAGATTATTTGGGGAATTCATTGTCGGGAGGTGGTGACTAGTCCTGGTGATAGCCGACTGCGAACTGCGGCCTTTGCTTGGCTGCTAAAGGCTTGTGCCCAGTGGCTTCCTGCGAGAATTGTTTCATGCTCTGATGTGGCGCTGGAAGATCATGTGCAGAGGGGGTATCCCCGCGGGAAAATGCGGTGGATTCCCAATGGCATTGATTCAGGCCGCTTTCGGCCTGACCCAACAGCGAGAGCCACGCAGAGGGCTGCTTGGGGTGTCCCATCAGATGCTCCGCTTGTAGGGTTTATCGGCCGTTTTCATGAGATGAAGCAGGTGGGCGTCTTTCTCCGTGCGACAGAACGACTTTTTGCAGATTTACCTGATGCGCATGTGGTGTTGTGTGGAGGAGCCGAAGCCGACCTCTCTCCTCAGGATAGGGCAGTCCTGTCGCGACTGAATTTGGGGCGTGTGCATTTTACTCCCTATCAATCTGATCCAGAGGCGCTGTATCCGGCGCTTGATGTCTTCTCCCTATCATCTCGGACAGAGGCGTTTCCAATGACCTTGCTTGAGGCGATGTCGTGCGGCGTGCCTTGTGTCACGACGGATGTTGGGGATTGTGCTCGGATCATCGGTGATACAGGCATCACGGTGCCTGTCAGTGATGATGAGGCATTGGCGGCTGGATGGCTGAAAATGCTGACAGAGTCACCAGCGGAACGTAAAGTGCACGCCGAAAAAACACGGGCCAGAATTCTGGCAGAATTTTCGATCGAACGTGCCGCTGCGTCCTACCAGAAGCTCTACTTGGAGGCAATGCAGACCAAATGAGAGTGGTGCTTTCCATCGTCTTGCTCGCAATGGTAAGCGCTGCTGCGCCGATGGCTGGCGCAGCATCTCAGGCCGTAACTGTCTGGGCGGCAGCTGCGATGCATCGGGTTGGTCGTGGTGACGAACCACGGAACACGACCGCCAACATTGAGGCTGCCTGCGGCGAGTGGGAGTCCTTTCAAATCATCGTGACTGGCGCGCCGAGCGTATTGACGGGTGTCCGTGTTTCTGCGACGGCAGCGACATCACTCACGTCAGGATCACTATTGTCTAAGCCTGAGATTCTTCGGGAGCAGTATGTGCATGTATCGAAATCGACTCCGCGTAGTCCGCTGCCTCCTGGCGACTATGCCGATGCACTTGTGCCGCAGTCATTTCCAG
>CAZCAL010000211.1:0-4577 GCA_964496625.1 uncultured Verrucomicrobiaceae bacterium
AAGAATGGGTAACAGGCTCTGAGAATCCAGCGTCTGCCCGGGCGGCTGTGTCGCGGCGACGTCAATGCCCGCAAGCTCCAGGATCGTAGCGTAAAGATCCACACAATGGACTGGAACGCTGCTCGTACGATCTGGAGCAATCACTCCCTTGCCCGCAATGATCAGCGGCACATGCGTGCCACCATCGTAGAGGGTCCCTTTGGAGTGGGCGCTGGTAAAGGGTGCCTGGATAACGTTCGATGGGGTACCATTGTCTCCGATGAAGATCACCGTCGTCTCCGCCAAATCCACCGTCGCCAGCAACCTGCCGACCTCCGTGTCCATCGCCTCGCACATGGCCTCATAGTAGTTGCGGTTGGTAGCAGGTGCCGCGTCGTAGCTGTGCAAGTCGAGTGGCGGCTGATGAAACGGTGTGTGCGGCGCATTCAGCGCCACCCAGGCAAACCACGGCGACGTGCCTTGCGCACCAATCCAGGTGATCGCATCATTGATCGTCTCCGTCGTTGCATAAGTGGTGATCGATTGGCTGACGTTGTTCGTGATCTTCGTCCAAGCAAAATAATCCGGAACCGCACCCGCAATCGTCCCCGAAAAGTAGGGCCAGCCACCAATGGTGCGGGGAGAGTCATTCGTCCCTGCACCCGCATTCAGGTGCCATTTGCCAAACATCGCCAGCGAGTAGCCGAGGCCCGCATTCGCCGCAAACGCCTCTGGCAACGTGAATTCGGAGGCCTGCAACTGCGCGCTAGTGGCCCCCTCCAATTGCACACCGATGCCCGTGCGGAAGGCATTCCGACCCGTCAACATGCAGCACCGCGTCGGAGAGCACACCGGCTGGGCATAGGCCCTGGTGAACAAAACACCGCTGTTTTTCAGTGCCGTGATGTTTGGCATCGGCGGCACGCTGGCCCCAGGCTGAGCGGTCAGCGGAAAACTGTCCACCCCCAAATCATCTGCAATGATGAGCAGCACGTTCGATGGCTGGGCAGACGCCATCAATGCCGTCAGCAATAGCAGGGCGGCAACTTTCAATGGGACAGAGCGAGGCACGTTCATGGCACAACAGAACTCGCCATCACAGCGGAAGTCGCTAGAGTTTACAAGGCATTAACAAAAGTCTGCAATGAAGTATGTGCTTGCCTCATCGGCCTCTTTCTGGGACAACCTATCTTTGAACCCCAAACCACCACCGCCATGACCTCACGCCGAACCTTCATCAAACACACCTCTCTCGCCCTCACCGCGCTCTCTGCAGGCCGCGTATTGGGTGCCAATGACACCATTCGTGTCGGTTCCATTGGGCTGGGTGGCCGCGGCATGGGCTCGGCAGCTTGGTTTGCAAAGATCCCCGGCGTGGAGATCGCTTATGTGTGTGATGTGGATCAAAAAGTCGTCGATCGCGCCAAAGCCGTGTATCCAAATGCCAAGGCTACGACGGATCTGCGCAAGGTCATTGAGGACAAAGACATCGACGTGGTCGTCGTCTCCACCTGCAACCACTGGCATGTGCTTGCCTCGATCTGGGCCATCCAGGCTGGCAAAGATGTGTATGTTGAGAAGCCGATCTCTCACAACATTTGGGAAGGTCGAAAGCTGGTCGAAGCCGCCCGCAAGTATGGCCGCATCGTCCAAGGTGGCACCCAGCAACGCAGCGATCCGTTGCAGTCTGAGATCAAGGCCTTCCTCGATAGCGGGGCCATCGGCAACATGAAGTATGTGCGCTGCAACCGCTACGGACAACGTGCATCCATCGGTAAGCGCAGCGAACCGCTCACCCCGCCAGAATCCGTGAACTATGACCTTTGGCTGGGACCAGCCAAAGATGAGCCGATCTTCCGCGACAAATTCCACTACGATTGGCACTGGAACTGGAACACTGGCAACGGGGAACTGGGCAACTGGGGTCCGCACATCCTTGATGACCTACGCAACGTGGTCTTTCGTGACAAGGTGAAGCTGCCAAAACGGGTCATCGCTGGCGGCGGCCGTTTTGGATGGGATGATGCAGGGGAAACACCCAACACCCACTTTGCCTACATCGATACTGGCGTGGTGCCAGTGATCATGGACGTCCACAATCTGCCGCGCCAAAAGGGCATGAAGGCAGACGATGTTTACATGCGCCGCAAGACCAATGCCTTCCTCGTCATCGAGTGCGAAGGCGGCTACTACACCGGCAGTCGCGGCGGCGGTTCCGCCTATGATGCCGCAGGGAAAAAGATCCAAGCTTTCAAAGGCGACGGCGGGGGCTCCCACGCAGCAAATTTCATTTCCGCTGTGCGCAGCCGCAAGAAGGAGGATCAAAATGCCGAGATCGAGGACATCCACTTCTCCAGCGCCTGGTGCCACCTGGGCAATATCTCCTGGAGACTCGGCGAAGCCTATTCCCGCGATCAAGCCGAAGCTGCCGTCAAGGAATTCCAGCCCTGGAACGACGTGATCGCAGATTTCCATGATCACCTTGGTCGCAACGAACTCGATGCCGGTAAGCTAGACATCAAGCTCGGCGCGATGCTGGAACTGGACGTGGCCAACGAATCCTTCACCGGCGCAACCGCCACCCCGGAAGCGCTCGCACTGCTCACTCGCGAATACCGCGCGGGGTTTGAAGTGCCGAAGGAGGTCTGAGGCAGCGTTCCCGGTTGACTCTGGGCATGGGAGCAGGCACAGGAAAGGCGCACTGACCCCATGCTGGAGTACATCAAGATCTGCCGTCCCGACCATTGGCTGAAGAACGTTTTTATCGTCTTCGGGCACATGGTGGCCATTACCCTTGTGCTTGATTTTGCCGTGACTGGCGATGTCATCCGCATGGCGGTGCTATCTCTCATCCCAGCCTGCCTAGTTGCCTCCGCCAACTACATCCTCAACGAGATCCTCGACGCGCCTTTTGACGCAATGCATCCCACAAAGCGTCTGCGTGGGATTCCTGCGGGCAAAGTGAAGGTGTCCATCCTCTGGTGGATCAAGGCGGGGCTCATCGTGGCCGCCTTTACATTGACTTGGCTGTGGGGATTTAATTGGGCTTACACCGCCGCTCTGGCATTGCTGCTGATCAGCGGCGTTGTCTACAATGTCCGTCCATTGCGACTCAAAGATCGCGCCTTCGCCGATGTTATTGCTGAGTCGTTCAACAATCCCATTCGCCTCTGGCTCGGATACTATGCCCTCGCGACGCCTAACCACGTTCCGCCTGCGTCCATCGTCCTGGCATGGTGGTTCTTTGGTGCTCTGCTGATGACAGGGAAGCGTTACTCGGAGTTTCGGTTCATCGCGGATGCGGAACTCAGTGGGCGCTATCGCCGCTCCTTCCAGACTTACACGGAGAAATCGCTGATCCTAGCGATGATCACCTATGCGAATTTGTTCTGCTTTTGCACTGGCATCGCCATGGCGGTCTATCCAAAGCTCAACAACCTCGTCTTCGTCTTCCCTTTCATCGTGGCGGCGGTGCTGTTCTACTTTCATCATGCAATGAAGGAAGAGACGGCGCGCTTGGAGCCTGAACAACTCCTCCGCAATCCCTGGATCATCCTCTGCACGCTCGCAACCTCTGCCCTGACGCTGTGGCTGCTATTGGCAAAGGTGAACTACGCTAAGGCCGCTCACTTGCTGGGGCCTCTGACTTTTTGAGATCTGTCCTACGGTTACAAAAAGGTATCGAACATGTAAGGGCGCAGCAGGGTCAAAGGTTCATGATTCAACGAAACACCGTTGACCCGATCCTACCATGAACGAAGAACCACCTCCCCTGCCCCATTACACTGCTGTCCCTGTAGGGCGTCGATCCACCCTGAAAACCACGCTGATCGTCGTGGGCGTTGTCATGGGCTGCTGTGGTGTCGTCGCTGCGGCAGCGAGCTGGTGGGTCAGCCGCAATCTCTATGCGAGCGCAGCAAAGCCCGTGATGCTTTCAGTCGCGGAAGCGCAGGATCTCCAGGGAAAATTGGACCGTCTGGCTGCTGCAGGAGGCACGGTGGCTGAGGTTGAGCCCACCGCCACAGCCCCCGCACACCCGGCATTGACGCTGTCAGAGCGCGATATCAATGGCTTCCTGGCCCAAAACGGCTGGGGAGAAAACGTCAAAGTCGCCCTCACCGGAGGCAACATCGTGGCGGACGTGATCGTGCCGATGGAACATGATGCCATCGTCCTGGGTGGTAAAACTTTGCGTCTGAAGGTCCGCCTAGGTTTGCGTATGGGATCGGATCACCGCCCCATCATGGAATTGAACGAACTGAGCCTTGGCGGCATCCCGCTACCGAACGCCTGGCTTGGCGGCTTGAAGGGCGTGAACCTACTAGCCTCAGAAATCAGCGCCGATCCCGCAGCGCAGAACTTCGCCAGCGGCGTGCACGGCCTCACAGTGAATAACGGCGAGATCCGACTGGAGCTAAATGACTGAGGTGGTCGCCTGTGGACGACACTTAGCATTCGCAGTTTCTCAGGCGAACAATAGTGACCACGAAGAGGAATCATGACCGCTTCTTCTCGGTGACCTCGCATAGGGCTGGTAGGGAACGACTAAACGTATCTGCGAGATCCAGCGACGCCTCTGAAACCCATGGTTTTCGGGG
>CAZCAL010000211.1:4587-6790 GCA_964496625.1 uncultured Verrucomicrobiaceae bacterium
GTGACACATCTGGAGGCACTAAGTCTTGGAGGGGCGGAGATGGCAAGTCATTGTATAACGGTTATCGGTGCTCTATGCCGGGCGTGGAGCGTGGACGGGGTGTGAGGGCACCTGACCGTTTTCGCCGCGTGCAATTGAGGCGCAATTCTGCGCAGGATCGGTGCATTGTTGCATAGCGGATGCAACTTATGTACTCACCCAACCAAAACTATGAAACTCATCCTCTCCTACCTAGCTACCATCATCGTTGTCATGACTTTGCTCGTGAATGCCGCCCTCGCCGTCGATCTAGCCAACGTCGCCACTGAGGCCGCCACGAACACGGTCTGCCCTGTCACCGGCAAACCCGTCGATCCGGCGATTACTGCCGAGTACGAAGGCCTGAAGTGGTCCTTCGCCAAAGAGGCCTGTAGAACCAAGTGGCTGAAGGCTCGCGAAGACAGTCTGTATCAAAAACTTGGAGGCAAGGCCGCCATCGACGCTGCCGTGGAGGCCTTCTATGTCAAAGTGCTGGCGGATGACCGTGTGAAGCACTTCTTCGACGACGTAAGCATGGACAAGCAACGCCGGAAGCAGAAGGAATTCCTCAGCGCCGCCTTCGGCGGACCGCTACCTTGGACTGGCAAGGACATGCGCAAAGCGCACGCAGGCATGGGCCTCACCGAGGAGCACTTCAACGCCATCGCCGAGAACCTCGTGAACACCCTCAAGGATCTCAAAATCAGCCAGGACCTCATCGATCAGGTCGTCGCTGTCGCCCTGACGACGAAGGACGATGTGCTCGGTCGTCCGAAGAAGTAATCGTTGTCAAAAATTCAGCTCAAATTCGACCTCATGGCGGCATTAGAGTAGCCCGCCATGAGGTCTTTCCTTTTCACCGCTGGCGTCTGTCTCGTCACATCGCTGGGCCGAAATGCGCGCCCATGAAACCACGGTCCCAGCCCCGATTTTTCCATCCTCTTCACGCCATCGGCACACCTTCATCCGACTCCACCTTTCGCACACTCACCTTATCGATCCGCTGGCGATCCATGTCGATAATCTCGATCTCGAAACCGCCCACCGTGAATGCTTCACCCTCACGCGGCAACCGCTCCAAGTGCTGCATGATGAATCCGGCCAGCGTCTGGAAAGCATCGTCCTCCGCGTTCGCCACAGCTTCAAAGCCGGGAATCGCCGCGATGACGACATCGATCTCGGTCATGCCATCCGCCAACCAGCATTGCGGACCGGTTTCGCGAACCTGCGGCAGCGTTGATCCATCCTGACGGTTTGCAGGTAGGTCGCCCACGATCTCCTCCGCCAGATCCTCAATCGTCACCATCCCACGCACGATGCCAAATTCATCGGTAACCATCGCCGCGTGGTGGGATGCGTTGCGAAGTTCCTCAAGCAGGGTGAGTGCTGGCTGATTCTCTGAGACAAAAACAGGCTCTTGCATCAGCTCGCTCACGGTTTGCGTGTTCCCGCCCGCCACGGATAGGAACAAATCCCGCAGCGAAACCATCCCCACCACATGATCACGGCTTTCGTCATAAACCGGAAACACCACCTGCCGAGCGCCATCACCCAACGCCTCCGCAGCGCTCGCCACCGTGTCGTTCACATGCAGGAAGATCACCTTTGGCTTCGGGCGCATGATTTCCTCCGCCTTTAGGTCACGCAGGTCAAAGACGCCCTCCACCAATTCACTCTCCTCATAGCGCACGTTCCCGGCGATGAGCCCCTCACGCAGCAGCACCTCCACCTCCGCAGTGGTGGGGCCGCTCGGTGCCTGCGATTTGCCAAAGCAGCGCATCAGCGTCCGTGTGCTGAGCTCTAGCACCCACACCAACGGGCTCCCGACCCGCGAAAGCCAATCCATCGGACCCGCCATCACGCAGGCGATGCCTTCTGCATTCCTCAACGCCAAGCTCTTCGGCACGAGTTCGCCAATGATGAGCGACAGGTAGGAGATGAATGCCACTACCAGGCCAAATGCCACCTGCTCCTCATGGCCCGCCAGCCACGGTATTTCCTTGAGCCAAGGCGTCACATAGCCTGCCAGACTCGCTCCACCAAACGCCCCTGCGAGCACGCCCACCAGCGTGATGCCAATCTGAACCGTGCTCAAAAACCGCTCTGGATTTTCGGCCAGTTTCAGGGCCAACTTTGCGCCACTGCTGCCTTTCCCAACACGCTCCATCATCCTTGCCTTCTTCGC
>CAZCAL010000211.1:6800-7827 GCA_964496625.1 uncultured Verrucomicrobiaceae bacterium
AAACACACCATTCAGGACCAGCAGTAGGATAATCAGTAAAAGTTCAGTCATCGGGCAATCGTGGTTTCAGATGGCCATTCCATCCGCCCGCGACGCTAGGGCCTCGGCTACCACGTTGCCACCAAAAACCGCCCAAGCATCACTCCGTCCAAAGCCAAGCCACAACGGCAGAACTCCCCGATGAAGGCCCTTTCGTCGCGCATTGGACGCGTTACGACTCAGCGCGGCTGTAGCCGGACTTCGTCCACCTCGAAGCTGCCTTGCTCGCCGGCCCACGTGGCCATGATTGCCACCTTGCCCGCGTGGCGAATCGTCTCGCGCCAGGAGAAGGCCTGCGGCGCCGGCTTCCAGCCTGCGGCACGTGCCTGATCATCGGTCCAGTCGTAACGGATCGTGGTGGAGATCGTCTGCCAGTCGGCGGTGAGCGGAGGGAGTTTCTCGCACTCCCACTGCGCGATGTCGCGGGCGAAGATATCCATCAGCACCTTGCCAACAGCTTTCGCCGCGCGGATGCGGGTGGAGAGCGTCACTTCCTCACCCCCGAGCAGTGCGGGCCAGTCGCCCTCCAGCGGCAACCCGTGCAGGATCGGGCTCAGGTTTTTGGAGCGGCTCACCGCAATGTAGCCCTCTGCGTGATGCGCGATGGCATCCACGCCCTTCCAGTTCTCGGCGTCGCGATCGAAGCTGAAAACCAGCGGCTCCGAACGTGCAGCCACGTGTGGCAGGGGCTGCAGTTTTGGCGCAGGCAGATCTGTGTTCACCAGTGTGGCACCGGTGATCGCGTAAAGCTTCGCCCCAGGCGCGAGGGTGAGACGTAAACGCACCTGGCCGTCCTTTTCCGGTAGTGTTTCCATCTTCACCTCTCCATCGACATTGAGGCGAATCGGTTGGCTCGTCGTGCGGAGCGGTGACGTCGTGAGCACCGCGGGCTTTCTTGTGTCGCTGGGTTCATACGCCGCAAATCGGTCTTCGCCCAGTCTCGCCAGGCACAGGTCTCCGGAGCGCTTCCAGCCGAGATGCACCGTCG
>CAZCAL010000212.1:0-1411 GCA_964496625.1 uncultured Verrucomicrobiaceae bacterium
CGGCGAGAACCGCACTTTCGCATCCCGACAGGACAAAGGACAAGAGCAGACAAAAGATGACGAGCGCCCAAATCATTCCGATACCTCCAGTGTATCTTCGCCATCAGCGGCAGACTGATCTTCCCTGCGCAGTCGCAGTTCCACCTGTTGGACGCGGGCTCGCACCACGCGGCGGACCTTTACTTCGAGGTCCTCCCCGACGGCAACACGCTCACCGGCTTTTGGCACATGGCCCAGCAAGTTGAAGACGAGCCCGCCGATGGTATCAATCCCGCCGCTATCAAGTTCGATGCCCAACTCCTCGGCCAAGTGATCGACTCGCGCCCCCCCGTCAGCCAAGAAACGTCCCTGACCGAGTTCACGGATTTCAGAGTCCTCACCCAGCCACGGTGCTGCATCATAGAGCAGCCAATCAGCGATCTGCTCTTGGCTAACCATGCCCTCCAGCCCGCCATATTCATCCACAATGAGAACCACGGCAGAGGGATCGCGCAGATGTTGATTCAGTGCCTCCAGCATCGGCATCGTTTCCGGCACAAAAACTGGCGATTGAATCACCGGACGCGTCTTCCAATCGCGGCGGCCATTGAGCTTCCATGACACAGAGTCAATCACACCCTCCACCGCATCTGGTGTCTCCCGATAAACCACCACGAAACGCCCGCTAGCGCGCTCCAGTGCGGTATGGGCCACATCTTCGCGGGACTTCAGCGGCAGCAGGGGCAAATCAACCCTCGGCACCATCGCATCCCGCACCGTCAGGTTCTCCACATCCAGCACCTCCTGGATCATCTCCGCCTCCGCCGCATCAACCAATCCCTGCTCGTGCCGCATTTCCACCAGGGTCTCAAATTCATCGCGCGAAAGGGAAGCGCGCATCTTCAATTTATTGCCCACAATCCCATTCAAGATCGTATCCGCCAGCCGATCCGCCAATCCCGCGATCGGGTCCAAAATAGCCCTGACTGGGCTCAGAAAGCGAGTGCAGGCCACCAGCACTGACTCAGGGCGCCTCACCGCCACCAGCTTTGGCAGCACATCCCCAAGAAGGACCGTGACCAAAAAAAGCCCCCCAGCCATCACCCAAGGATGCCAGCCAAAGCCGAGCAGTGGGCCCGTTACCAAATGCAACCCCAGGGCGGCAAGTGCTAAATTGAGAGCTGCGGAAAGGAGCAATGCCTGCTGGAGCTGTGAAAATGGATTTTGCGAAATCCTCCGCAGCCGTTCCCCCACCATCCCACCGCCAGCCCGCTCGATGCGATTTTCAAGACTGCCCACACTATGAATCGCTGTCTCCATCGCAGAGATCACCGCCAGCAGTAGCAGCAAGGCCGTATAAATGATCACCGAAAGTTGAAGAGACATGAGGGAAAATCGGCAACAAGCCGTAGGGCATATCAGCCCGAGGTGG
>CAZCAL010000212.1:1421-7826 GCA_964496625.1 uncultured Verrucomicrobiaceae bacterium
GACGGGTCAACATCAGATTTTCACTGCCGTGTTTGCCACAATCCGCACCACAGCCCGGCCCGCATTGCGATTCTGGCTTTACTCCCAGCGTCGAACCGGGTAAAACTCGTCTTCCGGCGGAGAAATATTCCTCCGGAACGCAATCATACCCAAACATAACCATCATCATGCTCAATATGAAAGCCAGCCGTATCAGCCTACTGCTCGCGGCGCTTCTCCTGGCCACCTCGTTCCTGCACGCGGACATTCTCGTTCTCAAGAATGGCCAAAGGCTTGAAGGGGAGACAATCTCGGAGACGCCGCAAAACGTTAGGTTCCGCTACAACATCACGCCAAAAATTAAGGACGAGAAGGACTACCCCCGTGCCGAGGTGGAACAACTGATCCGTCAGCGTCCAGAGGAACTCGAAATTGTTGAAGTCCGCAAGAAACTCCCAACGCCAGATCTGATGACGGCTGACGAGTACGAGCGCCTCATCCAGGACTTCCTGCGCCCCTTCGCAAATAAGTACACGGGCACCACCCAGGCAGCGGAAGTTGAAAAAATGATCGCAGAGGTCACCTCAGAAAAAGAAAAGGTCGTCTCGGGACAGCTCAAGATCGAAGGCAAATGGCTGGATGCGGAATCCGTCAAAAGGGATGCTTACAACATTGATGCCCTCAGGCTTCGTCGCGAATTCCAAAAGTTGGCTGATTCAAACAAAATGGAAGACTGGGTAGCTGCCCTGCGCATCTACACACGCATGTCGGATGTGGCGAACGGCTTCCCAGCCTCGCTGCAATACCCCAAAATGCTTGAAGAAGTGCAGCCCCTTCTCAAGAAATACCAGGATGCTCTCACCAAAATGATCCAAGAGCAGCCGATCCTGCTCAAGAATCGTGAAAGTAACCTCGCGACCTTGGTTGAGCCAGATCTCGGCCGCACTCTTGCCGCAATCAAGGCAGAGGATGATCGCTGGAAGAACACCTATGACGCTGAAAAACGCGCCCGCATCCCTTGGCTCCTCCCCTATAAGTATGACAGTCGGTCCCTTGACGAAGCCCTGAAACAGGTTGTCAACGAGACGACCAAAATCGCCACCACCGACATGGCCCGCCTCCTGGCAGTGAACGAGCAACTGACATCGTCGCTTCGATTCATGGCGGATGAAAACGTCGCCGAAGCCGAAGCTTCGCTCGAGAACGCAGTTAAGGCGGCCGGCGGAAACTCGAAGGATTACAGTCGAGTCCTCACCGACATTCGCGCCCGCCTGCAGGCGCTAAAGGCAGACCTCGCCAAACGCAAGTCCGCTCAGCGCGGGGGCCAAACCGGCGCGACAGCGCTCGGTGGAGCTTCTGACGCTCCCATCAAGGACGACAAAGTCGCCGCAGCGCTCGCCGCAGCCCAGAACAAGGGCAAAGGCGACATGAAAGGCGCTGAAGGCACTGAGGACAAAGCTGATGCCAAATCCGACAGCAAGGGCAAGGCAAGCGACACCAAAAAGGCCGCGCCAGAAAAGGCAGCTCCAAAAGCACCAGCACCAAAGCCTGCTGCTGCGGCAGCCCCTGCCGAAGAAGAAGGGGGCATCAGCCCCGTCATCGTCGGCGCAGTGGCCCTACTCGCGATCCTGCTCATTGCTATGTTCTTCCAAAAGAAAAAGGGCAAGGCAGCCTCAGAAGGTTAATCGCCGCCCTCACAGCAACGACATCCACGGGCATCACCGAAAGGTGGTGCCCGTTTTTTTGCACACAAAGGTGCGGAGTCCGCCGCCTGATCTACAGCAACCCATGACAATGACCTCGGGCGCATCCGCAGAGGCCACAGTGGCCTGTCACGAATGGGAAGTTGCCGCGGATCTCGATGAGGCCGGTGGCTCTGAAAGCGCAAACGAAATAGCAGGTGCCGTGATCGAGAGCTGGGCTGTCCCGCGAAGGTCTGACCCGATGCAGCCCGGCAATCTGGACACAAAAAACCCTGCCAAGTCAGTCAGACGACTGCGCGTGGCAGGGAGATTGATTTACTGACTCGGGCGTCCGCTGTTTGCGGAACCGTTCAGCAATTAAGCGCGGCGTTGGTAGTATTGCTGATAGACGTTTTCATTCAGCTTTAGCTTGCCGCGGATTGCGTCCAGACCGGCAGTATCACCTTGAAATTGGATGCTCACAAAGTGGCCACCTTCGACGTGGCGAGGAGCGGTCGGGAACTTGCGTTTGCCGAGATGGTCGATCTGCTCAAGCTTCAGGCCAGCCTTTTCCATATCCTGGCTGATTTGGCTGACGAGTTGCTCTGCGGACTCTTCTTTGCCCTTGGTGTCGAGCACGATCATGGCTTCGTATTTGCGTTTCATAAGTCTAGTGTTGGGGTTGCGATTCAGGCGTCTTCTTTGCGGTTGAAAAGATTCATTGCGGCTCCAAGACCGGAGCGGATGGATTCGAGCACAGCGTCTGTAGCACGTGCGACAGTCAAAAGCACGGTTTCCTTTTCGGATTCCGCAAATCGACCCAGAACGTGGCCGACCATACGATCACCCGCTGGACGTCCAGAGGTGGTTGCAATCCCGACTTTCAGGCGTGGAAAATCTTGGGTCCCGAGATCGCTGATCATGGAGCGGATGCCGTTATGACCTCCCGCCGACCCACCGGGGCGGAGGCGGAGGCGGCCCAACAACACGTCCACATCGTCGTAAACGGCCAGTGTCTCCGCAGGAGTAATCTTGTAGAAACGGCCCACGCTGGCAGCCGCGCGACCGCTGGCATTCATGTAGGTCTGCGGTTTGATCAACCAACCTTCGGAAAACTTTGCCAGCAAGCAATCCCATCGCTTTTCCAGGGTGAAAGAGATGCCGAGCTTGGCTGCAAGGGCGTCCATCACCATAAATCCAATGTTGTGCCGGGTATCGCGGTAGTTTTCACCAGGATTGCCAAGGCCGACGATGAGTCGTGGACGGGTGTTCTCGATCAGCGTAGCTGGGCTGTCTGAGCGAGGGGGAGCCTCCACGAGTCAAAAGCGGGCCGACAAGCAAGGATTACTTCTTGGCAGCAGGAGCGGCAGCTGCTGGGGCAGCCGCAGCGGGTGTAGCTTCTGCGGCAACTTTTGGTTCGGAGATGACGGCCACAATGACGTCGCCGTCGAGGTGGGCACGAACACCTGCAGGGAGAGGGAGATCGCGGATGTGGATCGCTGCGTTGAGCCCGAGAGCGGACACATCAACCACGATGGAAGCAGGCAGATCCTTCGGAAGGCAATGCACTTCGACCGTGTGGTGGTGAACCTCAAGGAGGCCACCCAGCTTAACACCCTCAGATTCGCCGATGAGATCGACGAGGACCTGCGCGTGAATTTCTTCGTTCATGTCCACTGCGTGGAAGTCAACGTGCAGGATCCCACCGCGGAGGTAGTCGTGCTGAACTTTCTGAACCAGCGCCAATTGGTCGCCTTTGCCGTCTTCGACCTTGAGGTTCACTAGAACGTTATCAGAAGCGCTGTGGCCCATGAGTTCGCGGAATGCCTTGGCGTTCACTTTGATGTTCGAAGCTTCAACCTTGCGGCCATAAATGACGGCTGGGATGAGCCCTTCTTTACGGAGGCGGCGGACTGCTGCGGAACCGCTACGCTGGCGGGATTGGGCGTTGAGATCAAAGATGGTAGCCATGGTCGTTTAGGTCTGCGGGACTGAGTGTTTGGTGGGAAAAAGGGCGGGGAGAATACACGCCTACCTTCGGATGTCAAAGAGAGATGTGACGGACTCGTCCCCATGGATGCGTTTAATTGCCTCCGCCATCAGCGGGGAGATGTCCAAAGTGGTCACTTTCTCCCCAGTGGCTAGGGGCACAGAGTTCGTGGCAAAGAGTTCAATAATCTCGCTTTTCGCAATCCTAGCGCGTCCTTTATCGCCCAAAACCGCATGAGAAACCCCTGCATAGATGTTTTTTGCCCCGTGTTTCTTCAGCAAATCCGCCGCCGCAGTCAGCGTGCCGGCCGTTTCTGTCAGGTCATCCACGAGCAGGACGTTTTTCCCATCGACGTCACCGATGACATTCAACGCCTCCACTTCCTCTGCGCTGACTCGGTTTTTTGCCACAATGGCCATCGGTGCCCCCAATGTTTTCGCGTAGGCGTGGGTCATTTTGATTCCACCGACATCCGGTGACACGACGACGAGGTCTTCAATCTGGCGCTCCCGGATGGCCTTGATCAGCACGGGGGCGGCGTAAAGATGATCCACGGGGATATCAAAGAAGCCCTGGATCTGGCCAGCATGCAGATCCATGGTGAGGACACGATTCACACCCGCTGCGGCGATCAAATTCGCGACCAGCTTCGCCGTAATCGGGACACGTGGGCGATCTTTGCGATCCTGACGGGCATAACCAAAAAATGGCATCACCGCCGTGATTCGCTCCGCGCTCGCACGGCGGGCCGCATCCACCATGATCAGCAGTTCCATGATGTTTTGATTCGTCGGCGGGCAAGTCGGCTGAACAATGAAGACATCCCTGCCGCGAATGTTCTCATTGATCTGCACAAAGGTCTCACCATCTGGAAACGCGTCCAAATCTACGGAGCACAGCTCCGTATCGAGGTTTTGGCAAATCAAGCGGGCCAATTCGGGGTGGGCGGAACCGCTCAGGACCTTCAGAGAATCTTTCATGAGGGGCGGAGTTAGGCGAGAACGTTGCGGAAATCAACCCTGCAACGTGAGAGAACATCAACCCGCAGGGATTGGGGCACAAAAAAGGCGGGGTGTCCCCCGCCATCTCTAGTGGTCAATCGTTGTATTTCCGAGCTCTAGGGCGTCGGCACCACAGAAGCGGCATGAACTAGCAACTCCCGATATTTTTCATCCCATCGCACGGAATCCTTTTCGTTCCATGCCCGCGATCGGCCCGCCCAAAGATAGGCCCTCTCGGCTTCAGCAAATTTTCCAAGTCGGTGGAAATGAATGCCCAAGGCCAATCGAGGCTCTTCATGCTGCGGAGCCAAAATCAACGCGCGTGAGATCGCCGCCCGCGCTGCCTCACTGTTGCCCAGGGCATCTTCCACATCCGCCAGCGCCAAAAAATACAGGTAATCCCACGGATTGAGCCGGCAGGCCTCCACCAGATCGTGATGCGCTTTTTGGATGAGTGGCACCCGTGTCCCGCCGGATTTCTCCGCATAAATCAGGCCGCGCTTGTAGAATGGCTCTGGATTTCGCGGATCGATTTCAATGGCTTCGCCGAGGTGCTGGAGCTGTGCGAAATCGTCCTGCATTTTTCCATCCACATCCGCCAGCGCTGCTGCGTAGTCTGCCCGACCAAAACACCAGGCTCCAGCAAGAAGGAGAACACTCGCTATGACCACTGCGACCCGCATGGCCGCTCTCACCCCGGGAATTCGGAGAGGCTTGATGTGATCGCCCTCAAAGCCAGGATTTGCCAAAATGCCCAAGACCACTGCGGTCGAAATCGCGATGGACCCAACGTGCCACTGGAATTCAAAAACCGCATGCGCAACCGTCGCCGCCAGAGCCGCCAATGCGCCGATGGTTAGACCTAGACTATTGCTTTGCAAAATGCCCACACGCGCGAATTTGTCCGAAACAAACCAGTGCAAGAAGCGCAACCCTGTCCAAGCGTGGGTCAGGATCACCAAAATCAGCAGGCCAAGCCCGACCCAACCATAATCCGCCATCGCCTGGAGGTATTCATTGTGCGCGAATAAAGCATCATTCTCATACACAGCGGACTCGGGGTCACGATGCCGAATTGATCCCTCGTAGAACATCCGCGATCCCTGCCCCAACAACGGAGCCTCAGCGTGCTGATCCAGCGCGGCCTTCCAGATGTGCAACCTGACATCATCTTCCACCGGGTTCACCATCATCCGATGCTCGACGGCATCTTGATTCACCTTGTAGAGCACCCCGCCGCCCGCCACCAAGATTGCGAATCCCCCGGGCAGGAGCCAGCGGAACAAGTGACGATTCGTCCGCCAGACGATCCAAAGCCCGATCAGTGATCCAACCAAAATACCCACCGCCAATCCACCCATCCCGCCACGACTGCGCGTCAGGCTGAGGCCGATGACCATCGAGACGACCATGAAGACGAGAAAAAACTTCCAAACCACCCCGCCTCGCCCAAAACAAAGCACCCCAGCGGCCACCAATGAAGCCAGCGAAAAGAATGCAGCTAAGTGGTTCGGGTTATTGTAAAAGCCACCAATTCGGCCAGGTCCGTAGGTGCGGAAGAAATGGGGCACCACGCTGAAATCCCAACGGCCCGAGAAATGCACCATTCCGACAACCAAATTCCCGATTCCCAGCAAAAGCAGCGCTCCCAGGACCGCAATCTTCCACTGCGGATGACTCGCCATCGTCACCATCAGCACATAAGTCACGAGGGCCGTGCACATCATGAAAAGATCCTCGCGAGCAAACACCT
>CAZCAL010000213.1:0-2210 GCA_964496625.1 uncultured Verrucomicrobiaceae bacterium
AGATTCCACGAATTCACGATTCATGAAGCGCCGAAATCTACATGCTGAACTTCGCCACGAATACGCCAGACACCTCTCGCGTCGCTGGTTTTTCAGGGATTGCGGAGTGGGGTTGGCCTCGATCGCCGCGATGGATCTTCTTGGCGAGGGGGCAATGGGCGCACCTGCGCCGGTCAGTCCGCTCGCTGAAAAGAGATCGCCATCCAGTGCCAAGGCGAAGCGGGTGATCTATCTTTTCATGGGCGGGGCACCCAGCCATCTAGAACTCTTTGATAACAAGCCGGAACTTGCCAAGTGGGATGGGAAACTACCACCCCCAGAGCTGCTACAGGGCTACCGGGCGGCCTTCATTAACCCTAACAGCAAGCTCTTGGGGCCGAAATTCAAGTTTGCCAGACACGGCCAATCAGGGGCGGAAATCAGTGAACTGCTGCCGCACCTATCAGGGATCGCCGATGACCTGACGATCGTGCGATCAATGAAGACCGATGCCTTCAATCACGCCCCAGCGCAAATCTTGATGAGCACGGGTTCACAGATCTTTGGCCGGCCAAGTTTCGGTGCCTGGACGCTTTATGGGTTGGGCACTGAGAATCAGGATGTGCCGGGGTATGTGGTGATGCAAAGTGGTGCCAAGGGGCCGAGTGGCGGGCTTTCGAACTTCGGTTGTGGGTTCCTGCCGACTGTCTATCAAGGGGTGCCATTTCGGAGTGCCGGCGAGCCTGTGTTGTTTTTGTCCAATCCAGATGGGGTTAGCGATGCCACGCAGCGCGACACCTTGGATGTGTTAAAGCAATTGAACGAGGAGCGACTGGCGGTCGTTGGCGACCCTGAAATCGCGGCCCGCATCAATAGCTTTGAGCTGGCCTACCGGATGCAAAAGTCCGCACCGGAGTTGATGGACATCAGCCGGGAGCCCCAGCACATCCTGGATATGTATGGGGCAAAGCCGGGGGAACCTTCCTTTGCAAACAATTGCCTCTTGGCGCGTCGGTTGATCGAGAGTGGTGTGCGGTTTGTGCAGTTGTTCCACGAGGCATGGGATCACCACGGCGGCTTGACGAACGGCTTGAAGACTCAGTGTGGACTCACCGATCAACCGTGCGCAGCTTTGGTTCAGGATTTGAAACAACGGGGTCTGTTGGAAGACACGATCGTGATCTGGGGTGGCGAATTTGGACGGACACCGATGGTGCAGGGCGGCAATGACGGTCGGGATCATCACCCGAACTGCTTCAGCATGTGGTTCGCTGGCGGCGGCATGAAGCCTGGACTTACGCTGGGTGGTAGCGATGAATTTGGCTTCAATGTCACGGAGGACCCCGTCCATGTGCATGATCTCCATGCGACTCTCCTCCATTTGCTGGGCTTTGATCACACCAAGTTGGCGGTAAAGTTTCAAGGGCTAAACATGCGCCTCACCGGCGTTGCTGGTGAACTGGTGGACAAGATGCTGGCGTGATCTGCGTTTTATCCGCTGTGATTTTGCGTCTCAAGGTATTCCTAGTTTTTGCTGTGTATCCTCTCAGTGCCATTCAGGCGGCGGAGAAGGTGCAGTTTAATCGCGATGTGCGTCCAATTTTGTCGGACAAATGCTTTCATTGCCATGGGCCAGATGACAAAAAACGTGAGGGCGGAGTGCGACTCGATTTGCGTGCAGACGCCCAGAAGAAGGGCGAATCTGGCCATGCGCCAATCGTGCCAGGAAAGCCGGAATTAAGTGAGCTCATCGCTCGCATCACAGCCTCATCCCCCGATGACATCATGCCGCCGCCGAAGATGCACAAGGCCATCACCAAGGCCGAGGCAGATATTCTGCGGCGCTGGATCGCTGAAGGCGCTGAGTATCAGGGGCACTGGGCTTTTGAACCAGTGCGTGCACCCAATGTCCCCAAAATCGACGGCGTGACGGGTGCGGTGGACTCATTCATCCGTGCCCGTCTGCTGCATGAAGGATGGAAGCCTTCGGCTGAGGCTGACAAAGCGACGCTGATTCGGCGGGTGACGCTTGATCTGATCGGCTTGCCTCCATCGCCGGAAGAAGTGCGCGCTTTTGTGGCTGATACCTCCCCTCGGGCCTACGAGATGCTCGTGGATCGGCTGCTATCCTCCCAACAATACGGCGAACACATGGCTCGCCAGTGGCTAGATTTCGCACGGTTTGCGGATAGCAATGGTTTCCAGACGGATAGCAGTCGCAGCATGTGGCC
>CAZCAL010000213.1:2220-3365 GCA_964496625.1 uncultured Verrucomicrobiaceae bacterium
CGGCTACTACACGGACGCGGAGCGCCAGGCGTGGCCGTGGCGGGATTGGGTGATCCGCTCCTTCAATGAGAACCTGCCGTATGATCAGTTCACCGTTCAACAGATTGCGGGTGATCTTTTGCCAAACGCGACTCAGGATCAGATCGTTGCCACCGGGTTTAATCGCAATCACCGCATCAATGGTGAGGGTGGCATCATCGCTGAGGAGTGGCGCATCGAGAACATCATTGATCGTGTGGAAACGACCAGTTTCACCTGGCTCGGGTTGACGCTGAATTGCTGCCGCTGTCACGATCACAAGTATGATCCCTTCACGCAAAAGGACTTCTATAGCTTCTTTGCGTTCTTCAATAACGTTGAAGAAAGTGGCACGATCCAGGGTGCATCCAATCGTTCTGGCGGAAACTCAGTGCCGTTTATGAAGGTGACGACACCTGAACAAAAGCTTCGCATGGATGCGCTGACAGCGACGGTTTCTGCTGCACAGAAGCACGTCCGCGAAACAGAGAAGGATCTGCCAAAACTGCTGGCTGCATGGGAGTCCACGGTGGGCACATCGGACACGGCCCCGAAGTCTGCATGGCAGCGCTTAGACCCTGAGAATGTTCAATCGAAGCAGGGTGCCACACTCACACGGCAAGCCGATGGCAGCTACCTTGCCAGCGGTCGGAATCCTCCCAGGGATGTGTATGTCTTTGACGTGGCGATGCCGACCGACGGTGTCAGTGCGTTTTTGCTGGAGTGTCTGCCGGACACCAGCCTGCCCAACCAAAGCCTTGGCCGAAACTCAAATGGGAATTTTGTGTTGTCACAGTTCGATGTCTTCATTCAATCGCCTGGTGGCAAGCCAGTGGCGCAGACTGTTGCCAAAGCGATTGCTGACTACTCGCAAAAGGGCTACGACATCACTGCGGTGCTGAATAAGGCCTCAGGAAAAGGTTGGGCGATTGATGGACCAACGAAACGCGATCCTCGACGCGCGATGTTTGTTCTGGAAAAGCCTCTGCCTCCACAACCGGGAGCGAAGTTGCTCCTGCGATTGCGCCACGAAGCCATCAGTGGGCACAACATCGGACGCTTCCGTATCTCATCTGCATCTGCAAAAGCTGTGGACGTGAAATTGGATGGGGATACATCGATGGCGG
>CAZCAL010000213.1:3375-7762 GCA_964496625.1 uncultured Verrucomicrobiaceae bacterium
CATTGGCCGCCGTCATGGTTATATCGATCGTCCGTAAAAACCCCTGCGGCAAAACGGAGCGCAGAGCAGGTTAAGGCCCTGAATTCCTTCTTCCGTGCAAATGTAGATAGTCCCGTCCGCATCGCAGACACAGCGCTGGCGGATGCAAAATCCGCGCTCGCAAAATATGAGGACGGCCTGCCAACAACCATGGTAATGAAGGAAGCCGCAACGCCCCGCGATGCCTTCATTTTGACTCGCGGCGAATATGACAAGCCTGCTGCGAAAGTAACGATGGCCACTCCAGCCGTGCTTCCGCCGATGCCCAAGGGAGCTCCTTTGAACCGCCTAGGACTTGCGAAGTGGATGGTGGCACCTGAGAATCCGCTAACGGCTCGGGTGTGGGTGAATCGCGCCTGGGAACGCTTTTTTGGAAATGGTCTCTGCAAGACTACAGAGAACCTTGGCAGTCAGGCAGAGTATCCCGTGCATCCCGAGTTACTTGACTGGTTGGCGGCAGAGTTCATGCGCAGTGGGTGGGACATGAAGGCGATGATAAAGCTGATGGTGATGAGCGCGACCTATCGCCAGAGTTCGGCGGTGACGGAGGCAATGGTGGCCGCAGATCCTGAGAACCGCTTCTTGGCAAGAGGACCTCGTTTTCGTCTGACGGGAGAAGTGGTGCGCGATCAGGCACTGGCGGTTGGCGGCCTCCTGGTGCCCACCATCGGTGGCCCGAGTGTGAGACCCTACATGCCTGAGGGTGTGTGGGATGAAACAAGTAAATATGGGGATCTACGCGGCTACAAGGCGGACAAAGGCGAAGGTCTGTATCGCCGCACCCTCTACACAATCTGGAAGCGTACCGCCGCGCCGCCAACGATGATGCTTTTTGATGCGCCAACGCGTGAGATTTGCACCGTAAAACGGAGTCGCACCAACACGCCGCTGCAAGCACTCGCGATGCTCAATGAGGTCACCTTTGTGGAGGCGGCGCGTGGTCTAGCGCAGATCATGATCCAAAAGGGCGGGGCGTCTGCGCCGGATCGCTTGCGCTATGGGTATCTGCGAACGACCTCCCATGAACTTGATGTCGCAGCACTGAATGTCCTGCTGAAAGGACTGCAAGAGCGTTTGGCTTGGTATCAAAAGCATCCCGAGGAGGCGCAGCAACTCGTCAGTCAAGGCCAGTCACCGATTCCCGCTGGCATCGCTGTTCCAGAACTCGCAGCCTACTGCACCACGGCCAGTGTGCTGATGAATCTAGACCGCGTTGTGACTCGCCAATAACCTTTTCCAAACCAAGAGAATGAAACCGAATTCGTTGAAGCTCCAGGACAGCCTGAATCGTCGTATTTTCATGGGGCAAAGCGCCGCAGCGCTCTCGTCGATCGCTATGGGCAGCCTGATGAAGACAGAAGGTCGGGCAGCTTCTGTTCCGCGTGCGTTTCCGAACTTCGCGGGAAAGGCGAAGCGTGTGATCTACCTTTTTCAATCGGGTGCGCCTTCGCAGATGGATCTCTTTGATCCGAAACCCCAGATGGAGAAGTATCGTGGACAAGACCTGCCCGCGAGTATTCGCCAGGGACAGCGACTGACGACGATGACTTCAGGTCAGAAGTCGTTCCCAGTAGCTCCATCGATGTTCAAGTTCAATCGACATGGAAAGAGTGGCATCGTCCTCAGTGAGTTGATGCCCCACATGGGAACGGTGGCCGACGAACTGTGCGTGGTGCGTTCCATGTTCACAGAAGCGATCAACCATGATCCTGCGATCACGTTTTGCCAAACGGGCTCCCAATTAGCAGGGCGTCCCAGCATTGGTTCATGGATGAGTTATGGGCTTGGAAGCATGAATCAGGATCTCCCTGCCTATGTGGTGCTGACATCGTTTGGGACCGGTCGGCGAGAAGATCAGCCGCTCTATGATCGCCTCTGGTCCAGTGGCTTTTTACCCACCCAGCATCAGGGCGTAAAGTTCCGCAATGCGGGTGATCCTGTCCTCTTTTTGTCTAATCCCGCAGGTCTCAACCGCGGCCTGCGCCGGCAGATGCTGGATGAACTTTCTGCCCTGAACGAGGCGGATCATGCTTCGGGGGGAGACCCCGAGACGCTCACCCGCATCGCGCAGTATGAGATGGCCTTCCGTATGCAAACCAGCGTGCCTGATCTGGTGGATGTCTCCAAGGAATCGAAGGATGTTTTGGAGATGTATGGTCCCGATGTCACGAAGCCTGGCACCTATGCCGCAAACTGTCTCCTGGCCCGCCGATTGGCGGAGCGCGACGTGCGCTGCATCCAACTCTTCCACATGGGCTGGGATCACCATGGCGGCTTGCCAGCAGCCATTCGGGGACAGTGCAGTGACACGGATCAACCGACCGCGGCATTGATCAAAGATCTAAAACAACGTGGGCTCCTGGATGATACTCTTATCGTCTGGGGTGGCGAATTTGGCCGCACGATTTACAGCCAAGGAACGCTGACGGAGACGAACTACGGGCGCGATCACCATCCCCGCTGCTTCAGCCTCTTCCTCGCTGGGGCAGGAGTAAAGAAGGGCAGCACCTACGGGGAGACGGACGACTATTGCTACAACATCGTTCGAGACGGCGTGCACATTCATGACCTGAATGCCACCATCATGCACCTGATGGGGGTAGATCACGAGCGGCTCACCTATCGGTTCCAAGGACGTGACTACCGCTTGACGGACATCCATGGCAATGTCGTGAAGGGACTCTTGGCGTGAAGATGACATCGGACTGGCATGTCGAAGTGCGTGAGCTTGAACTCAACGAGTCCTTCCGCATCGCGCATGGCAGTTCGAGCATGAGGCAGGTGGTGCGAGTCCATCACGGCGACGCCGTTGGCGAGGCACCGTTTGTGCCCTATTACCACGAGGACATCATCTCGACATTGCGCTGGCTTGAGAAAGCAGCGGAGGCAGAACTGTCGGATGCGCCGACCCGCGCTGCTCGGCTCGCCCTAGAATTGGTGCGTCTAGATGCTGCTGGGCGTCGCGCAGCTTTACCGCTGAGCGCCTACGCCGAAGGTGTCTTGCAGGGATTGCCAGCTCGACATCAAGTGTATGGATGTCGGTCGCTCAGTATTCCCGAAGACTGGACGGTCTTTGAAAATCAGGTCAGCGAACGTGCGGCGAGATTTGGGATTCTAAAGCTGAAGCTTGGGAGCGGGTCCGTGGTCAAGGACTTGGAAATCGTTGCGCGTGCACGCCGCATTGCACCCTCCAGTGTTTTGATCGCAGATGTGAATGGCGGCTGGACGGTGGACGAGACAGTGAAACTGCTGCCACAACTTGCAGAGCAAGGCTTGGCCTTGCTGGAACAGCCGTTTCATCATGACTTGGGAATCGGCGCGTGGAAGCAGTTGCGGGCAGCGATTGGCCGCTCGCTTGTTCCCATCTATGCAGATGAAAGCGCGCAGTCGATTGAAGAGATCCGCGCATTGAGCGGGCTCGCTGATGGAGTGAATGTGAAGCTGCTGAAGAGCCAAGGATTCATCGCCACCGCTGAATGGATGCGCGAGGCAAAGGCCCTTGGCTTGGGTATCTTGCTCGGATGCATGATCGAGACCAGCCTCGGAACCACTGCCGCCGCCCATCTGGCTCCGTGGGCCGACTGGGTGGATCTTGACGGGCACCTTTATCTAGCGGAAGACGACTACCACGGCATTGAATTTGGACCCGCAGGCTTGTTAAAAATGCCCTCGAGAAGCGGGATCGGAGCTGCACCGAAAAGGCTGACCTGAGCATCCAGAAATAGCGATTCTGGCGACTCGAGATTAGACGGAACCATGTTTTTGTCTTCCTCAGAAAAGGATACGACCAATGGAAGAATTGCCTTTGGAAGTCCGTCGACACCAAGAGTTGGATCAATTGCTTTGGCGCAGCAACCACTCGATGCAGTCCTTCTCAGATTGGAAGAACAGGATCGCCTCGCCAAACGCCAGCAATTGTTCCTCGTCCAATTGTTTCACCAGCGGTTGGCGAACTTTACCCAGCGGCGGACTTTATCGATCAATGTCGCGGGCCGCATCGATGCGATTGATCCTGACTTCGGCGTCGGCAGCCTCCCTTCCAACGAGCGCGGGCTTGGGCAGTGGGTTTACACTCAGGACAAGCGAGGGCAGATCACCAGCGGGCAGCGCATCTGGCGCGCAGACTCAATGGTGGAGGGCACCCTGCCGCCGCGCGTCAGCTACACCTATGACGAGCTCGGCAATCGCCTCACCTCCACGGCCTACAAGGACATCGGCACCGCCACCTCGGATGCCACCACTTACACCATCAACGACCTGAACCAGTATGCCTCCCGGACCAATGCACGCGGGTTGATCATCAGCGGTATGGCCCCGCAGGATCAACCAGTGATGCTGACGGTGAAGA
>CAZCAL010000214.1:0-7512 GCA_964496625.1 uncultured Verrucomicrobiaceae bacterium
AGAAGATGCCAGCTATCAATTGGCTACTAATCGGTGGGTTGGAGCAACTCTTTACGTTCCCCCCTCCTCGCCCATGAGACTGGGTGAAGCCCGTTGATTGAATCGATCAATAAATCTCTGGCTCGGGCACAGCGGGACCGTATTGAAGGAAGTCGAAGTCTGCCCCCTCGTTCGCCTGCGTGACATGCTCCACATAGAGCTTGGCGTAGCCACGATGATAGCGGGCCGGGGCGGGCTTCCACTCCACACGACGCGCTGCCAGTTCTTCATCGCTGACATGCAGATGAATGCGACGCGCTGCGACATCGAGTTCGATCAGATCTCCGTTGCGCACCAGCGCCAGTGGGCCGCCGATGGCTGCCTCAGGCGCAATGTGCAGCACGCAGGCACCGTAGCTGGTGCCGCTCATGCGGCAATCCGTAAGCCGCACCATGTCGCGAACCCCTTCCTTGAGCAGCTTCTTTGGAATCGGCAATTGACCCCACTCAGGCATCCCGGGAGCCCCGACGGGACCCGCATTGCGCAGAATCAGCACACTATCTTTGGTCACGTCGAGATCCGGGTCATCAATGCAGGCCTTCATCGCCGGATAGTCATCAAAAACCAAGGCGGGACCGGTGTGCTGGAGCAGTTCAGGCGTCGCCGCCGCATGTTTGATCACGCAGCCATCAGGAGCCAGGTTCCCGCGCAGGATCGCCGTGCCGCCATCAGGCTGAAGCGGGTTTGCAGGGGTGCGGATCACGTCAGGCTGGTAGATCTCCGCCGCAGCGATGTTTTCACCCAGTGTCTTACCGGTGATCGTCGCCACATCGGTGTGCAGCAACTCGCGCATGCCATTGAGCAGAGCCAATAGGCCACCTGCCATGAAGAACTCCTCCATGAGATACTTGCCGGCAGGACGCAAATTTGCCAGCAGCGGGATGCGGCGGCTGATCTCGTCAAACTTCTCCAGCGGCAACTTGATACCCAGCCGACCTGCCATCGCTACCAAGTGCACGATGGCATTCGTGCTGCCACCCAGAGCCATATCAACGGCGATCGCGTTTTCAAAGGAGCGTTCTGTAACGATGGAGGATGGTTTGCGGTCCAGCCACACGTTCTCAACAATCTGGCGACCAGCCATCGCTGCCGCACGAGTATGTGCACTGTCCACCGCAGGGATCGAAGATGCGCCTGGGATGACGAGGCCCAGCGTTTCCGCCAATGCCGTCAGGGTCGAGGCTGTGCCCATCGTCATGCAGTGACCAGGGCTGCGGGCGATGCCGTCTTCGATCTCGCACCACTGATCCCAGGACAAATTGCCGGCACGCTTTTCATCCCAATACTTCCAGACATCGCTGCCGGAGCCCAGCGTCTCGCCGTGCCAGTTCCCCTTCATCATCGGGCCGCAGGGCATATACACCACGGGGATGTCCATGCTGAACGCACCCATCAAAAGGCCCGGCGTACTCTTATCGCACCCGCCCAAAAGCACCGCTCCATCGATGGGGTTTGCACGCAGCATTTCCTCCGTCTCCATCGCCAAAAAATTGCGATGAAACATCGCCGTCGGTTTGGTCAAAGTCTCGCCAGCAGACATCACTGGAATCTCCATTGGATGCCCTCCTGCCTGAAAAATGCCGCGCTTCACCGCATCACAGGTCAGGCGGAGATGCATGTGGCAGGAGTTCAGGTCAGACCAGGTGTTCAAGATCCCGATGATCGGTTTACCCACATAATCGTCAGCACCCAACCCCGATTGCTTGGCACGAGACCGATGCCCAAACGACCGCAGTTCATCCCGACCATACCAGCGCCAAGAGCGAAGTTGTTCTGGGGTGCGGCGGTTAGCGTCAGTGGGGGAAGAGTCAGAAGCAGAGTTCATGGGAAAGACGCGCAAAATGCAGGGAAACCACAGCATTTCCAACGGAGATGCAGCAAATATTCACAGCCCATCTCCTCAAGGTTACACTGGACCACGATGTGCAGCCTACAGCGCTTACGCCGCGTTGCGATCCGCACGTTTGCGGAGGATGGGAGCGCGCTCGCCTTTGACGACGCCTTCGTTGATCGTCACCGACCGAACATCGGTCCGGCTCGGAACATCGAACATGACGTCCAGCATGATACGCTCAAGGATGCTGCGAAGACCACGCGCACCTGTGCCACGTTTGACGGCCTCTTTGGCCATGGCGGCCATGCCATCTTTGCTGATGTTTAGTTCCACACCGTCCATCGAAAGCAGCTTCGAGAACTGCTTGATCAGTGCGTTTTTTGGCTCCGTGAGCACACGGATCAACTCTGCGTCCGTCAGTTCCTCCAAGGGACAAATGACGGGAAGGCGGCCGACAAATTCTGGGATCATGCCAAAGCTCAGCAAGTCCTCAGGCTCAATGGCCTGTCGCAAATCCAGCTTCTTCTCTTCATCTGTGGCGGTGCTTTCAGTGGCACCAAAACCGACGACCTTGTTGCCACGACGGCGCTTCATGATCTGCTCCAGACCCACAAAGGCACCACCGCAGATGAAGAGGATGTTCTCTGTATTCACCTGAATGTACTCCTGCTGCGGATGCTTGCGGCCTCCTTGCGGTGGCACATTGCACACGGTTCCTTCGATGATTTTTAGCAGCGCCTGCTGCACGCCTTCGCCGGAGACGTCGCGGGTGATACTGACGTTCTCGGTCTTGCGGCCGATCTTATCAATCTCATCGATGTAGATGATGCCGATCTCCGCCCGCGCGATGTCGTATTCGGCAGCTTGGAGGAGGCGCAAGATGATGTTCTCCACGTCTTCGCCCACATAGCCTGCCTCGGTAAGTGTGGTGGCATCAGCGATGCTGAAAGGCACGTTGAGAATCTTTGCCAGTGTCTTGGCTAATAGTGTCTTGCCGCAACCCGTCGGCCCAATGAGGAGGACGTTGCTCTTTTCGATCTCCACTTCATTGGGATCGGGCATGGCTGTCGGGCGGCGCGAATTCGATGACCCTTGGGCCTGCTGCTGGCTGTGAAGGATGCGCTTGTAGTGGTTGTGCACAGCCACGCTCAGCACTTTTTTCGCCTGTGCCTGCCCGATCACATGCTGATCAAGAAGAGCAGAAATGTCTGCCGGCCTTGGCACAGAAAGTTGAGGCAGTGTCTCGATTTCAGATAGCTGCTCTTTGTCCAGGATGCTCTTGCAAACTTGGATGCAGTTATCGCAGATGTACACGCCTGGTCCCGCGATGAGCTTCCGCACCTCTGCATGGCTTTTGCCGCAGAAGGAGCACAGGGTGACGTTGGAACCGCGAGGCATGCGAAAGGAGGGTTTGGGGACGCTGGGAACATCGCACGGCAGCGCGACTGCCGTCAAGGAAGGAAGCCCATTCAGATGAATATTGTTTGGTAGAAAAAATTGAACACATTTGCCCGTGGAACACTGCCCGGCAGCCTACTGGCGAAATACTGCGCGCTTAGCTTCGTTTGAAAATGCATGACTAGCAGTCCTGACTTTGTGAATGTCTCTCGACGGCACTTCTTCCGCCAGTCTGGCGTGGGATTGGGCTCGATGGCTCTGGGCGGGCTGTTGGCGCAAGATTTGAAGGCGGCTAGTTCCCCTGATCCGGTATTGCCGCGCCAGCCACACTTTGCTCCAAAGGCCAAACATGTGATCTACCTGCACATGATCGGCGCACCATCACAGCTGGATCTTTTTGATCATAAGCCGGAGTTGATGAAGCGTGATGGTGAACTCTGCCCGGCTGAATTGCTGGCGGGCAAACGCTTTGCCTTCATTGGGGGCGAGATGCGGTTGGCTGGGTCTCCTTTCAAATTTGGTCGTCACGGCAAGAGCGGCGCTGAGATGTCAGAACTGCTGCCGCATCTGGCCAATGTCGCAGATGATCTGTGCATCATCCGCAGCCTTCACACCAATGAGATCAATCATGCGCCTGCGCAGATGTTTTTGCACAGCGGTTTTGGCCGTGGGGGTCGGCCTAGCATGGGATCGTGGGTGACGTATGGTTTGGGCAGTGAAAACTCTGACCTTCCCGCTTATGTGGTCATGCTCTCTGGCCCACCTGGTGGCGCTGGCACTGCACTGTGGTCCACTGGATTCCTACCCAGTGTCTATCAAGGCATCCAGTTCCGATCCAGCGGAGAACCGGTGCTTTTCCTGAACAATCCCGAGGGCCAAAATCGCACCGACCGACGTCAGGTGCTCGATGCCGTGCGGGCACTGAATGAGCAACGTCTCGAGGTGGCGGGCGACCCTGAGATCGCCACACGCATCAGCCAATATGAAATGGCCTATCGCATGCAAGCCAGCGTGCCTGATCTGATGGACATCAGCAAGGAATCCAAGGCCACGCTGGAGATGTATGGGGCAAAGCCGGGCGAAGCGTCCTTTGCAAACAACTGCCTCCTGGCGCGGCGGTTGGTCGAACGCGGGGTGCGTATGGTGCAGCTCTTTGATTCAGATTGGGATCACCACGGTGGCTTAGACAAACGCTTGCCAGCGAAGGCTCGCGATATCGATCAAGGCGCTGCGGCACTGGTCCAAGATCTGAAACTGCGTGGCTTGCTCGATGACACGCTCATCATTTGGGGATCAGAATTTGGGCGCACGCCACTGCGGCAGGGCGCCGATGGCGATGGCAAAAAGACCGCCATTGGTCGGGATCACCACAAAGACGCCTACACCATGTGGATGGCAGGGGGCGGCGTAAAGCCCGGCATCACCTACGGGAAGACAGATGACTTTGGCTTCAACGTCACGGAAAATCAGGTGCATGTTCACGATCTGAACGCCACCATCATGCACCTGCTGGGGCTTGATCACGAGCGCCTCACCTTTCGCTATCAAGGCCGTGATTACCGGCTCACAGACATTCACGGCGAACTGGTGAACGGCATCCTTGCCTAGCGCTGGCTCACAGCGGCAGGGCCTGATCTTCGCCGATCACTTTCACTTCCATCTCCAGCTGAACGCCACGCTCTTCGCGGGCGACCTCCTGGATTTGTGCCACCAGTTCCAGCACATCGCGGGCTTTGGCACCGCCTTGATTGACGATGAAATTGCCATGCGCTTCGCTGACAATGACCTTATTCACACTGCGACCTTTGAGACCTAGCTCATCCACAAGTTTCCCTGCACCGCAGACTTCTGGGTTCTTGAAAACACAGCCGCAACTGGCACCAACGGGCTGTGAAGTGCGACGCTTGTGGTGAGATTCAGCAAGCTTTGCATCGATCTGCTCAAGCGGCGCAGGCGTGCCCTGGAGCACGGCGGAGACAACGTAGCGCTCCTCAAACTCCGGCACGCTGCGATAGTGGTGCACGATTTCGGACAGTGGCTTTTCGCGCACACTGCCGTCTTGATCGATGAAGCGCACACAGACAATCTGATCAAACGTCTCCGTGCCCATCGCACCTGCGTTCATGCGGATCGCACCACCGAGATTCCCCGGAATGCCCTCCATCCACTCAAAGCCGCCGAGACCAGCGTTGCGTGCCGCACTAGCGATCTTCTTCAAACGTGCGCCCGCACCAGCGGTGATGAGATTTCCCTCCACTTTGACCACCTCAAAATCACCTTTGGCGGGATGGATGACCGCACCGCGAATCCCACCGTCTTTCACCAGCAGATTTGAGCCGCGCCCGATCACCCGAATCGGCACCGCGGCAGATCGGAGATAGCGCACGATCTCCGCAAAACCCTCCACGGTGCGCGGCTCCGCCCAATACTGTGCGGGGCCACCGATCAGGTAGGTAGTGTGTCGATTCATCGGCTCATAAAGCCGCGCGACGCCTCCACCATTGGCCTCCAACACGCTGGTGAGTTTTTCCAAAACCGGCAAGTCCCGCGCGATGCAGCGACCCACTTCATGCACATTTCCTGCACCAAGCGTGATCAACAAATCACCTGGACGCAGGGCATTGCCCACCTTGTCCCGCGCCTCGATCATCGTTGGCGTACTGTTCGTCTTCGTCGTCGCATTTTGAGCACGCACCTCATCGAGAATCGTCTGGCCAGTCACACCTGGCAGGGGTTTTTCGCTGGCAGGATAAATGTCGGTGACGAAGAGTTCCTCCACCTCGCCAAACGCTGCGCCGAACTCCTTCTTCAAGAGTTGCGTGCGGCTGTAGCGATGCGGTTGGAAGAGGCAAACGATCCGCTTCGCACCCAGCCCCTTCGCCGTCGCCAGCGTTGCGGCAATCTCGCTGGGGTGATGCCCGTAGTCATCGACCACGGTGAACTGCGGCCCACTGTAGCGGATTTCGAAACGGCGTTTGGCACCGCGAAAACTGCGGAGCGCGTTTTGCACCGCCTCAAACGTGACGCCCACCTGCATCGCCAGCGCAATGGCTGCGAGGGCGTTCGAGACATTGTGTTTGCCCGGAATCCCCAGCACCGCCGTGCCGAGTTTTTGTTTGCCGCGATACACCTCGAACTCAGAGTGATCCGGCCGCATCGAGACGATGTCAGCGCTGTAGTCGTGGTCCCGGCTCCAGCCGTAGCTCACGCCATTCTGCCCAGCGCACACTTCACTCGCCACCGGATCTTCCGCGCAATAGACCCAATGTCCCGGCGTCTGACTGAGCAACTGGCGGAAGACCGCCTTGATCGCCTCAATCCCATCGTAAAAGTCCAAGTGCTCAGGCTCGATGTTGAGCACAATGGCATGTTGTGGATGGAAGTTCACCAGGGTGCCATCGCTCTCATCGCCTTCAGCGACGAAGAGTTCGCCCTCCGTATCCCAATGAGCATTCGAGCCTAGAATGGGGATCTCCGCGCCGACATAGTGGCTGGGCTTCATCCCACCCTGCCTCAGCACATGCGCCGTGAGAGCAGAGGTCGTCGTCTTCCCATGCGTGCCACAAACCACGACACCCTTTTTTGCCGCCATCACTGCCGCCAAAGCCTCTGCACGACGCACCAGCGGGATGCCCTGCTTGTAGGCCGCCTCATACGCCACGTTTCCAGGTTTGATCGCGCTGGAGTAAATGACCATGTCGCACTCCTCGACCTCGCGCTCGGAGTGCGGAGAAAAGAACTGCAAGCCCAGCTTCTGCAGGCGCTCTGTCTCCGTCGTAGTCACTTTATCCGAACCGCTGACTTTGTGCCCGAGTCCCAGAAGCAGCAGCGCCAAGCCACTCATGCCCGAACCGGCGACCCCGATGAGGTCGATTCGCATCGGGTGGCGGCTTTCTTTGAGGAGGCTGAGTACGGCTTGATTCATAGCAACGAAGACCCCGTTTCAGTGCCAGAGAATCAGCGCCAAGCAAGGGGGAAAAGGGGACATGCCGCAGCTAGAGCCTAGCGAGCAGAATCGGGTTGAAGGGCAACAGCCCGCACGTATCCTCTCCCAACATGCCAGCCCTCCTGAACATTCCCCGCATCAAGAGCGCGACTGCGTTTCACCTGGAGCGTTGGCAGGAGATTCTGGCCGACCCCGGCTTCGGCAAGCACTTCACCGACCACATGGTGACGATCGACTGGACGAAAGACGCCGGCTGGCATGACGCGCGTGTCACGCCCTACGGCCCGCTCCAGCT
>CAZCAL010000214.1:7522-7751 GCA_964496625.1 uncultured Verrucomicrobiaceae bacterium
ACCAGAACGGATCGAAACCAATCGCTACGGACAGATCGTCATGATGCCGCCCCCTGGATTTTCCCACAGCACCAAACAGTCCGCCATCTTCAGCCAATTATTGACGTTGCTTCCTCCTGGAGCCGCAGTCGAAGTGGCAGTGCTCACCAGCGACGGTGTCAAAGGAGCCGATGTCGTGTGGATCTCCGAAAGTCGCATCAAACGAGGCCTGAAGGGCGACGTGCTGACC
>CAZCAL010000215.1:0-2497 GCA_964496625.1 uncultured Verrucomicrobiaceae bacterium
CTCGGCAATTCGCCTGATCCGCTGGAGCTGATTGCCAATTACAGCGCGGATGCGTTGCGCTTTGGCATCATGCGCAGTGCGCCGCTGGGACAGGACATTGCCTTTGATGAAAAGAACGTCGAGCTGGGCCGCAACTTCTGCACCAAGCTCTGGAACGCCGCCCGCTTCCGCCAGATGCAGAGTAGCTCAGGCATTTTGCCTGATTCAGGTGCAACGGGCATTCTGCCCGTCGAAACCGAGCAGGAGATCAACCCCACGCTCTTGTCGTCGGACGACAAATGGATCCTCCTACGCCTCAACACTGCCATCGCCGAAGTCACCACCGCGCTGGAGGAATACCGCTTCAGCGACGCCACCGCGACCCTCTACCGCTTCTTCTGGAGCGAGTACTGCGATTGGTATATCGAGGCCAGCAAGGCTGTTCTGCAGGGCAGCGATGTCAAACGCAAGGCCAACACCCTCGCGGTCATCGACTTCGTGCTGGGTCAGACCCTGCGCTTGTTTCACCCGTTTCTACCGTTCATTACAGAGGAGCTGTGGCATGGCATGGCATTCAATGACGATCTCCCGGCGGATCAGGGGGGCAAGAGCATCATGTTTGCTCCTTGGCCAAAGCCTTTGGACGAAGATGAACTGGCCCACTTTGGCATTCTTCCTGAAGACGAAAAGACCGCGAACGACAAGTATGAGGTCGTGAATCTGGGTCGCGGACTGAAAAGCGCCTTCAACATCAACAAGCGCACGCGCTTTGTCTTGAAGCCCACTCAGGAACTGCCTGAACACGAAATCGAAGTGCTGCGCATTCTCCTCAATGCTGAGCCGTTGGATGTGGATGCCGACTACGTGGCACCCAAGGGAACCCCGACGGCATTGACCCCGCTGGGCGAACTCTTTCTGCCGCTGGAGGGCCTGATCGATGTGGATGCAGAGCGTGCCCGTGTGACCAAGGAACTGGCGAAAGTCGAGGCGGAGTTGGAAAAAGTCAGCGCCAAGCTGGCGGATGCAAACTTCACCTCCAAGGTCCCGCAAAAGGTTCTGGATGACCACACGCAACGTCAAGCGGACTGGTCTGCCCAATTGGCGAAACTGAAGGTCATGCTCGAAGCTCTGGGCTAAGGGGATCGGTCAGAAATAGACAACCCATTCTGCTTGGTCTTTGAGCCTCTGGCTTCGTTCCTCCTCAGTTACAGATCGCTGCAGATATGCGCCTTCGGAGCGCCTCGCCAGAGGCTCAAATACCGGCGCATCTTTGACTGTTTATTTCTGACCGAACCCCTAGGCCAAGAAGGCGGACACCGTCTCCCGCAAGCCTGCGGCGACGGTGTACTCTCCGGCGAACTCTAGCACATCGCAGACACGGGTCGTGTCCGCACATGAGTGGCGGATATCACCTGCGCGGAAGTCGCGGTAGATCACATCAGCGACCGATTGTCCGGTGATTTCTTGCACGAGCGAGCGGATCGTTTGGAAGAGTTGATTCAAGTTTGTTGCGGCACCTAATCCGACATTGAACGCCTGACCAAATGCGCTGGAGTTGTCTGTGGTAGATGCAAGAATCAACGCCTGGACGATGTCGCGGACAAAACAGAAGTCGCGTGTGTTTTCGCCATCTCCGTTGATGAAAACGGGCTCGCCCTTCTTCATTGCGTCGATCCAGCAAGGGATGACCGCTGCGTAGGCCCCTTTGGGGTCTTGGCGAGGTCCAAACACGTTAAAGAATCGCATTCCGACGGTTTCCAGGCCGTAGCAGGCCAGCATTGTCGCGGCATAGACCTCGTCGATGTACTTGCTGGCAGCATAGGGCGAAAGTGGGCGGCCAATGGATTCCTCGCGCTTGGTCGGGAGGGCGTCATCGCCATAAACAGCGCTGCTGGAGGCATAGACGAATCGACGGATGCCTGCATCGCGAGCAGCGATCATCATGTTCAGCGTGCCCGTGGCATTGATGTCATGACACTCGCGTGGACGGTCCATCGACATTGGCACGGAGCCCATTGCACCCAGGTGGATGATTTGGTCCACACCTTGCGCTGCCGCTGCACAGTCTCCGGGCTCGCGGATGTCACCTTTGATGAAATCAAATCGTGCCGCAGCTTCGTCTCCCACGATTTTTAGCACCGCCTCTAGATTGGCGGTTGTGCTGGAAAAGTGGTTGTCGATGACCCGCACTGTTTGGCCGAGGGTCAGGAGTTTTTCCACTAAGTGTGACCCAATAAAGCCGGCACCGCCAGTGATCAGCCAAGTGCGGGGGGATGAGAGGAGGTCTTTTTGAGTGCCAGTGTAATTCACGCCTCATCCTATGGCTGGAAAGGGCAGTGGACGCAAGCGGCGGTCTTGGCACCTTTGTTTGATAGTTCTGTCTGCGTTCATCGCAAGACGCTGCTGGCGGCGTGCGTTGAAATCGCCCGCTCATTGGCTCTTGCTGGACTCCCTAGATTCTGGTAAGGACTACAACTCGTTTTCTTTTAATTCACCCAACTCTAGAAATCGCCTCCGC
>CAZCAL010000215.1:2507-7745 GCA_964496625.1 uncultured Verrucomicrobiaceae bacterium
TCCATCCTCACCCTCGGAATCCTGGGCAGCTCCTTTTTAGCTGCCTCTGCCTTTAGTCAAACCGGCGCACCCAATGAGTGGGCCAGCTTTCGCGGTGCGAACCACGATGGCAGCGTGGCGATGCCTGGAAGTGTGCGCGACTGGGGTAAGGTGAAATTGAAGAAAGTCTGGAAGGAAGACACCCCGGCAGGATTCAGTTCCTTCGCCGTCGCCGGCGGTAAGGTCTTTACCATCGTCAAAGGCGAGACGGATGGAAATCCGGGTGAAGCCGTCCTCTGTCTGGATGCACGCAACGGCAAGAAGCAGTGGGAGCAATCGATTACCATCATCAACAAGTATGACGGTGGTGGCGATTCTGGCACTCCGGAAAACAAGGGCGGTGACGGTCCCCGCTCTACCCCCGTGGTGGATGGCGGCATGGTCTATTGCATTGATGCCAATCTCGGCGTGCATTGCCTGGACGCAGCCAGTGGGAAGATCGTCTGGCAGCGTGACGTGCTGAAGGACAACGCTGGCGTGATGATCAAGTGGCAGAATGCTGCATCCCCGCTCATCGATGGCGACGTGTTGTTACTGGCAGGTGGTGGTGCAGGGCAGGGGCTGCTGGGCCTCAACAAAAAAACGGGCGAGGTGATCTGGAAAGGTCAGGACGATAAAATGACCCACGCCAGCCCGATTTTGACGACTCTCCTTGGCACCAAGCAGGCGATCTTTTTCACGCAGAGCGGTCTCGTCTCTGTGAATCCTCAGGACGGCAGTGTTTACTGGCGTCAGGCATATCCCTTCAAAGTCTCCACCGCTGCCTCCCCAGTGGTGTGGGAAGACATCGTTTATTGCTCCGCAGGCTACGGCGTCGGCGCGGGTGCCTTTAAAATCAGCAAGGCTGGCAGCGAGTGGAAGAGCGAGCAGATCTGGCGCAAAGAAGGTGACGATCTTGCAAATCACTGGAGCACCCCAGTGGTGAAAGATGGCTACCTCTACGGGATGTTCAGCTTCAAAAAATACGGTGCAGGACCTCTCGCCTGTGTCGATATCCGCACGGGTGAATTGAAGTGGGCAGAGCCTGATTTTGGCCCTGGCCAAGTCATCCTCTCCGGCGATAGCGTCATTGCGACCAGTGATAAGGGCGAGATCGTCATCGCGGCAGCGAACCCCGAAAAGTATAAGGAGCAAGCCCGCAGCGATGTCATGGACGGCAAGGTCTGGTCTTACCCAGTGCTGGCCTACGACCACATCTATGCGCGCAGCACCGTTGAAGGCGTCTGCCTTGAGCTGAAATAGCCCCGACTCTGCCCTCCATGCTGAAGCTCGGACTGATCGGTTGTGGCAAGATGGGTGGTGCCCTCTTGCGCGGTGTTTGCCATGCATTTGACGGCGGGGATTCCCTCACTGTCGCGCTCTGCGATGCCGTTCCCGCCGCCGCCAATGCCTTGCGCGAGACGCTGCCGGTGGTCACCACCATTGGCAGTCCTGCGCAGACAGCGGCGGAGTCTGAGGTCATCATCTTGGCTGTCAAACCCGCAGATATGCCCGCGCTTTGCCAGACCCTAGGCAAAGTCAAAGGGGATCGTCTCTACCTCTCGATTGCCGCAGGTATTTCCATCGCAGACATGGAAGGTTGGCTGGGCGGCGATTCCCGCGTCATCCGCGCCATGCCCAATACGCCCGCGCTCGTCAGCGCTGGTGCGGCGGCTTTTGCTCGTGGAAGTCGTGCGACCGAACAGGACGCAGCTCTCGCCGTTCAGATTCTTGGTGCCGTCGGTACCGTCGATGAGGTGAAAGAGAAACTCTTGGATGCTGTCACTGGTCTCAGTGGCAGTGGCCCTGCCTATGGCTACACGGTGATCGAAGCACTCGCAGACGGTGGCGTCCTGATGGGGTTACCTCGCGCCGCAGCTTTGCAACTCGCTGCCCAGACCATGATGGGGGCTGCGAAGATGGTTCTTGAGACCCAAAAGCATCCTGCGGTATTGCGCGATGAAGTGACCAGCCCTGGCGGCACCACCATTGCGGGGTTGGAGGCGCTTGAAGCCAACGGCCTCCGCAACGCCCTGATTCAGGCCGTCCGGGCTGCGGCACAGCGCAGTGTGGAGCTAGGGAAGTAGTCTCAATTGGGGAGTACGCAGGCACTCGGCGGTAATTTTTTTGGTGCGCCAAATCATCGACTCTTCCTCTGGAGGTTTGGCTTCATGTATAGTATGGTTTTCCATATTATTTATGACGAAGCATCCGCCAGCGCCTCCGATTGAGCTTCCAGCAGATCCCTTGAGTGCGGATTTCCTGCAGTTTATGGAGGTTGAGCGCCGGTCTTCTCCGCGCACCTTGGAGAATTACCGGCACGCACTGGATGAGTTTCGGCGTCGCAGCAAAGGGTTTTCGACATGGGAGGCTGTCACCGCAGACGACTTCCGCCGCTATCTCTTCGAGCAAATGAAGCGCGAACTAGGGCGGGCGACCATTCGCCTGCACTTCGCCGCCTTGCGCAGCTACTTCAAGTGGCTGAGCCGAAGGCGCGGCTGGCAGTCGAATCCACTCGCGGATGTGCAACTGCCCAAGCAGGAGAAGAAGTTGCCCGTGGTGCTGACACTGACCCAGATCGAAGAAATGCTCGCCCTGCCACTCAGCCTGCCCAAAGACAAGCAGGCACCCGTCTGGGGCGCTGAACGAGACGTCGCCGTCTTGGAGCTCTTCTACAGCACCGGCATGCGTCTCAGCGAACTCGTGGCCATCAATGTGGAGGACGTCGACACGTACAGTGACACCGTGCGTGTCCTTGGCAAAGGCCGAAAGGAACGACTTTGCCCGATTGGCTCGCCAGCCATGCAGGCCATCCAACGCTATCGACAAAAGGCCAGCGTGCAGAGCGGTCCGCTATTTCGGAGCAAGCTGGGGCGCCGCATCACGACGCGGGCAGTCACTGACATTGTGGAAAAATACTGGAAGCACTCTGGCCTGCCAATCCACATCACACCGCACAAGTTTCGACACAGCTTTGCGACGCACCTGCTGAACAACGGAGCCGATCTGCGCAGCGTGCAATCCCTCCTTGGCCATGCCAGTCTTTCAACGACGCAGATCTACACCCACGTCTCCACCCAACGGATGAAGGAGGTCTATGAGGCCGCCCATCCAAGGGCATGAGGTCTATGGATTGTGCCGGAGTTGTGCCGCATTCCGCCATTTTTGCTTTGAAAAGTAGGTCAGGCAAAAGGGATGCTGAATTGTTGCAAAAAGGATGCAACTTAAGTCGTCTCGTCCTTATGAACTCGTCGCCGTCCGCATCCCACCGCCGCAATGCTGCTCTCCTCTGGCTGGGGTTCATCTTCGCGTCAGCGCTCCAGTTCATCGGCGCTGCGGATGCACCTGTTCCAGCGGCAGTCCCAGCTCCGCAGGCGCCTACGCCCGGCATGACGGCGGAGGTCTTGTTTGGGACTGTTTGCGCTCAATGTCATGGGACAAAGGGGGAGGGGAAAGAAGAACTGAAGTCTCCTTCGATCGCGAACTTGCCAGCGTGGTATGTCATCAATCAGTTGAAGAATTTTCAGGAGGGTCGGCGTGGAACGGAGCCAACGGATGTGCAGGGGCAGATGATGGCGGCGATTTCCAAGGCGCTAACGCCAGATCAGATCCAGGCGGTGGCAAAGGTGGTGGAGTCTAAGCCTCAGGTAACGCCTAAGGTCACTGAGATCGCGGACGCAGATATCCAGGAGGGCATGATGCTTTTCCAAGAACGCTGCATGGAATGTCATCGCTACAACGCCAGTGGCGAGTTGGCCTTTGGTAGCCCTCCTCTGGTGGGTCGCCAACATTGGTATCTGATGGCGCAGATCGAGAAATTTAAGACCGGTGCCAGAGGCGCAGTAAAAGGAGACGTCAACGGTGCCAAAATGGTCTTCACCTCCACCTTCATTGAGGACGAACAAGCGCTGAAGAACGTCGTCGGTTACATCCTGACTCTCAATGAAGCCCCAGCGGACGGTCTCTTTTCGGGGTCGTCGCAGTAGCGAAGGGGCCATGAATTGGCGAAAATGACCATGCGCAAACGGAGAGTTTGGGTTTGAAAGAGATGCTCTTTCTTCACCGGCGGAGTTGTTTTCTCTGATGCGCCGCCCATAGTCGGGCGCGGCCTTGTCGTTTGGCTGCACCTGCATCTTCATGACTCCGCCCCCTGGATCGAAAACTCACCCAGCCGATAACGGCAGTGGAGGATCGCGCCCGGCGGCATGGTTGGACTGGCGCTGGTGGCGGGATCAGTGGCTGGATCGCTTCCGTCCGCTGGCTCCTGCGACGGGTGGCAATAACATGTTGCCGGTGTTGATTGAGGTGTATGCGGGTTTCTCGAATCTGGATGGGCGTGTCGAGGAGGAGGAAATCGATTCCAGCCTTGGCTACCTGCGCTACGATTTCCCAGAGGCGATCTATGCAGACATGCGGCGTCTCTACTTTGAAGCTTTGCAGAAGCCTCAGGATTTGGCTCAGCGTGCGCGCGAGCTTGGAAGGAAGCTGAGCATGGAGCAAAAGATTCTCCTCTGCGTGCAGCTGTATTTGCTCATTTCCCGGACGTCCGCAGAGCAGCGTCAGATGGTGGAGTTTTACCTCTTCATGACGAACCTTGGTATCGCCGCCCCGGCGATCGACATCGTCTATCAGCTCAACGCAGGGAATACGCCGCTTGAGGAGGGCGAGGAGCCTGCGATGAAAGGTGGGCAGCCTCTGGAGATTCTACGAATTGGCTCTGCCCAGCCTTGTGATGTGCTGCTGCGTTCTCTATCGATTGACTGCTCCGTGACGGCGTTCCGATACCAGAGCATGGTCCTGCTGAAGAACACCGGGGCGATCCCAATCTTGGTCCGCAGTCGCCGTCAGCCACCTGGCGATTTTTCCCGCCTGTATCCTTCGGAGAGGTTGGTACTGGAGGATATCTCTCTGGATTACAATGATCTGATCTCGTATTTTAATGCGAAGAAGACTCTGTCGGGCACGCAACTGTATCTGACCCTGATGCCGGATGGTGATGCGGAAATTGCGCCACAACGATCCCGCGGGACTGATCTAAGGGTGAGTTTTGGGCTGGGGGTGATTGTAGAGGCACTGCGCAGCACAGATGCAACCGTTGGTGGTCAGCCACTGCGTGAAGGCACCGTGGTGGAGGCCTCCATTGAGGATAGCATCATTACCCAGGGGGAGGTTGAAATTTCTCTTCGCGATCTGCGACGGCGCGCTCAAGAATTTGGCGGC
>CAZCAL010000216.1:0-5113 GCA_964496625.1 uncultured Verrucomicrobiaceae bacterium
ACGCGTTCGGTTCTTCTCGCTTCCAAGGTCTCTTCCTTCGCTGCCTCATCAATCCAGAGGACGTGATTTTGGAAAGGGTCCTGGCTAATGGAGACGTTGAAATTGGGTGGCCACTTGATCCAGCGCCAGGATGCGACCCAGTAGAAGTTTTGTTCGAACCCAGGCACCCACACGGCCTCGTCATGAATGATCTGATCCGCCCCAAAGACGGCGGTGCGAAATTCGTCGATGGTCCTGGCGCTGCGTTCCTCCTCGCAGAACCTATCCATCTGCGCGTTCTTTAGGCTGAAGAAGTTGTTGGTGTTACGTTGCAACGTCTTGCCGTCGGCTTGATAGGCGTTGCTGCTGTGGCAGAACTGGAAATGATCAGGGAAGGGGGGGCTGGACCCCCAGGCCGCCTGGAAAATTTGGTGCTCTTTCTGGCTGGCTTTTTGAAATCCGGCAGATCCATCCATACCTTCCAGTTTGATCTCGATCCCGCACTTCAGTGCTTCTTCGCGAATCCGCTGCATATACTTATCCGTGAGCGGTGCCTTCCGATGGGTGATGGTGACACTGAGACGTTCTCCGTTAGCGTTCTTCAAGACGCCATCGCGGTCGGGAATCGTGTAGCCTGCTTTGGCGAATGATTCCCGCGCCTTTTGGGGTGAGAACTCACGGGATTTGATCGGAGGATCCCCCAGCAGCGGGTAGCCTTCTGAGAAGGCGTTCAACCGGCGAAAATCTCCGCGTAGATCAAAGTCGATGACCTTTTGGTAGTTGGTCGCGTAGCAGATCCCGATTCGCACATCCCGATTGTCCAGCGGTGGCTTGGCGGTGTTTAGGTACAGCCCGATCATTGCAGAGGGCCACTGATTGAAGAACTTCGCCTTCTCAATGTAGCCGTTGTGGACTTGCGGAATCTCAAGCCGCTCATACCAGTGCTCAGGTTGAGCAATGGCATAGGCGTCCAGCGTGCCTTGGAAGAAAAGTTCCAGCGCTTTGTCAGGGAGTCTCACGACTCGGTAGATGAGATAGTCAGGGTTAAACCGATGCTTGTAGTATTTACGATCTTTTGCCCACCAGTCTTTGACCCGCGCCATCGTGATGCTCCGGCCAAACTGGATGCCGTCGTCCTTGATCACATAGGCACCACTGATTGGCCTCACTCGCCACTGGTAACGCTGCTCGAAGTCCGGCCCGAACTCATTGTAAAAATGGCGTGGCATCGGTGACATGCTCACCCAATACGGTGCCAGCACCTTCGGCTCTGCCATCGTGATGGATAGCGTGTGTGCGTCAAATCGTGTGATGTTTGTGTATTGGGTCGCATACCACTCGTTGCCAAAAGGGTTCTGCGAATACTCGGAGAGTTGCATGTAGAAGGTGTTGAAAAAGTCATCCGCATCCACAGGCACACCGTCCGAATAGGTGGCTGCAGGATCGATGCGAAAATACACTGTGCGCCTGTCCGCAGACTCAGCCCATTGATTCGCGATGCCGGGGATCACATTCCCCGTTTCTGGATGCAGTGAGACCAGACTCATCTCCACATCGTCATAGTGATAACCACGGAAGAAGTTGTTGGCGTTTTCGCCCATCATCCGCACGGTGGGCGGGAAGGACGGCATCCAGTAAGTAAAGGTGCCGCCTTTTTGGGCCTTTGGATCACCCACTTCGGGTTCGTTCATCCCATCCTGCCATTGCAGGTCTTTGGGCAAGTCCTCCGGCTTCGCGAAGGTGAAGAATTCCGGCTTTTTCAGTCGTTCCTGAGCTGCAGAGAATTGCTTCTCTAATTCCTGCTTCTTTGCTGGGTCTGCCTCCTTGCTGATCTGTTCTGGCAGATCTTTGACTTGAGCTTGCAACTGCTCGACGACCTTCTTGTTGTAAAAGTCCCAAAATGCGTCGCGCTCCTTGGTGCCATCATAAGGTGCAAAGGTGGCGGCAAGCGCAGGTAGCGCGATGGTCAGCAACCATGCGCAGAAAAACCGACTCACCCCACGAAATCGCGGGGCTATCTGCTGCAGCTGGATCTGAGTTGGCGGCTTCATTGATAGGTGGTGAATTTTTTCGGATCAAAGGCCTCGCGAAGAGCTTCACCCACAAAGGTAACAAGGAGGAGGATCAAGACCATGATAGAAAACATCGAGGTCGTGATCCATCGGGCGGAGAGGTGATTGATCCCCTCATCAAACAGAGTGCCCCACTGCGGATACGTCTCTGGCAAACCAAAGCCAATGAAGGCCAAAGCCGTCAATGAGGAGATAATGCCGACCACACTGAAGGGGATAAGGGTGACGAGTGTCGCCAAGAGGTTTGGCACCAAGTAGCGCGTGATGATTCGCCAAGTGCTGGCACCCTGGAGGCGTGCAGCGGAGACGTAGTCGCGCTCTTTTTCTTTGTATGCCAGGGCTCGCAACGAATAAGTCAGACCCGTCCAGGAGAACACGCAGATCACGCCCAGCAGCAGCGGTAGGCTCATGTTCGCGACCCCGACGATGCCCACCACAATCATCACGATGTAGAGGAACGGCAATTCTTCGAGAATCTCGATGATCCGCTGAAAGGTGATGTCGAACCATCCACCTAGGTAACCCATCAAGGTGCCAACCAGAATGCCGACGCCATACGTTACAGCGAGGTAGATCACGATGGCCTTCAGGTTCAGTTGCCATCCGCCATAGACCTGTGCCAGAACATCCCAGCCGCGGCTATCCGTCCCAAGGTAATGCTGCGCGCTCCACATCGGGGGGATCGGGGGATAGATCACCACAATCAGATCGCCCGCATCCGCCTTGGCAAAGTCCTCCGGCGTCATCTCCCCGGTAAATACTTCGCTCTCCTTGGTGCCCGCACGATAGTTAGCGCGCACCGCCAAGCCTCCATTCGGCGCATAGCCCTGCCACTCGCCATCGGCAAGTCCTTGACGCACTCTCATGTCCGTGTGTTTGACGTGTTGAAGACCAGTGTAATATCGCACCGCCCGACCAGAGAACGGCCGGTCGTCGCCTTCCTGGTAGTACTTCCCATCGCGCAGCTCTAACTTATTCGTCTGAAGGTCATCGGAATCGAGTGTCGAAGCCCACGGCACTGGCGGCATGATGACAAAGCCCTTTAGCTCTGAGGACTCCATCTTCTCCTTCAGTAGACGATAATTGGTCTCGGATTCCTCATTGCCAAAAAACGTCTTCTGCGGGTAGTGCTGCTTCACGAACGCTGGGAAAAACCACTGCCCTTCGTACTTCACCACCAGCGCTCTCCGGCCAACCAGCGTCTGATCTAGCAGCGCCAGTGCGGCCAGGACAAGAATCACTAACAAGGAGATCCACCCTCGCCGGATGCTGCGGAAGCGTTTGAACCGTTGCAGCGTGATAGGCGTCCAGTTGATTTGCGCAGGAAGGAAGGCCAAACCCACCACCCCCGCAATGATCAGTGCGACACTCGTGATCCATCCCCACAAAGTGCCCAGCGTGAAGAACCAAGCGATGGACGGTAGATCTAGACCCGCAAGTTCCCCGATGATGGAGAGCGTGCCGATGATGATGCAGGCGATGGAGCACTTTCGGATCATGGGGCGCTACTCAAATCGAATCCTGGGATCAAGTTTTGCTGTGATGAGATCAGACAAAATATTGCCCAGCATTAGCAGCACTCCACCCACCGCGACGGTGGCCATCACGATTGAGTCGTCGCGCTCAATCAGCGCATTGAAACCCATCAGTCCGAAGCCATCAATGTCGAAGATGCGTTCGATCAGGAAGCTGCCGCCGATGATGATCGTGAGCGCCTGCCCGATGGTCGCCGCAGCTGGAATGAACGCGTTTCTCAACGCATGGCCAAAGACCGCGCTTTTGAAATTGAGCCCCTTGGCGACCGCCGTGCGGACATAGTCGGAGGCCAGTTGATCCATCAGATTGTTTTTCACCAGCATCGTCAAGGAGGCAAAACCGCCCACCATGTAGCAAATTAGCGGCAGCACCGCGTGGTGGGTGAGATCTTTTGCTTTGCCCCACAAACTAAGGTCGCTGAAATTCGGGCTCACAAAGCCTTCCAGCGGAAACCATCCCCATTTGGCAGCCATATACACCACCAAAAAGACCCCCAGCACATAGCCGGGGATGGCATAACCAACGAAGATGATCACTGAGGAGACATTGTCGATGGCGGTGCGATGTTTGATCGCCTTTAAGACCCCCAACGGAATGCAGATCGAGTACATCAAGATCAACGAGACAACCCCATAGAAGACGGAGATCGGGAAACGGCGCTTCATCATGTCCCACACCGGTTCACTGTAGCGGATTGACTCCCCCAGATTCCCTTGGAGCAATCCCGAAAACTTCGGTTGATAAAGGATCGCGACGGGTGCCAAGGGCTTGTCGAGCGTTTCCCCATCGTGCCGTTTCGTCCAACGCTCTGTCAGAGCGGTGGAGGAAACATAGCGCACCTTCCAGGCGCTCATGTCCTGTCCTTCTGGCGCACTCATCGTCAAAGTCTCGCCGCTGGCCACCGTCACCTTCACCACTTCCGCAGTACCCGGAATTTTGATCTCGGTCTCCTTCGCGTCACCGACAAATTCCGCACGCGAGCGATTTGTCTCCTTCGGCATGAGTCCCAGCCAAGCTGCGTAGGCGACTAGAAAGGGTTTGTCGTGACCAAACTGCTCCTCCAGCTTCAGTTCCTGGCTAGGTGTCAGACCCGAGCCCTGACGATTGTTCGCCCTAGCCCCGCCGCCACTGCGGGCCTCCATCAACGTCGTCTCTAACCGTCCGCCAGGGGTGAACTGAATCAGAGCAAACACCGCCAGCGTCATGCCGATAAAGGTCGGCGGAATGAGCAAAAGTCGGCGGATGAAATAGGCTCCCATGATTAGCGTGGCGGATACTCTCTCTGTGGAAAACGAAAGGCACAAGCTTTTTAATGCATCGGCGTGGGGAAATGGGATTCAGTTCAATGTCGCGAGATGGAATCCTCCCGCATCATCAAGATGGCAGTTGAGGGTCCAGTGATTTTGCTCCCTTTGATAATGAATAGATTGTTGGTTGATTCCTTTGTCTCGGCGGCTGGTGGTTGAGGGGTTGTTGATTGCGCACGGAAACACGGCAGCCGAAACAGAGGACCCGACGCTTCGTGG
>CAZCAL010000216.1:5123-7687 GCA_964496625.1 uncultured Verrucomicrobiaceae bacterium
GCTACGCGCTGCTGGACCGCCTAAGTCGGCCGCTGGCGATCCGTCGCTTCCTCATGGTGCTGGCCGCGGGCATCGGGAAGACTTGTGTTGCTGTCGCGCTGGTCGAGTTGCTATTGCCAGCCTACGCTCGCGGGAAGCAGCAATCTCCGAAGCTTTTGATGAATGGGTGCTCAAACATCCCCAGCTCAGCGCCACCCAACTCATGTTCGTACGCACCCTGCGAAAAGCCTTCATGCAGAGGGCCGAGATCGCCATCGTGGGTGCCCTCCGCCAGCCGCCCTTCAGCAGCATCGGCGATCCTGAGACACGCTTCCCGCCGAAGGTCCTCCGTGACATGCTCTTCCTCACCCGCCACCCTGCGCACGCTGGCGCTGGCCGCCGGGGAGATGACAGAGGCTGCGTATGCAGACTGGTTGGAGGCAAATTCCGGAGGCAGATGACATCCCACCGCTCTGGTTCAGACGCTCTGGAACTGCGGCAAGGTCTTGTGTGACGACCAGCACATCAGGTTGAAGCCCCCTCGGGGCTCCACCCCTCATAGAATAAGGTGGTGGGCAGGGCTGGATTCGAACCAGCGTAGGCGTAAGCCAGCAGATTTACAGTCTGCCCCCTTTGACCGCTCGGGTACCTACCCATTTCCTTCGGTTTCCCGAATTGTGGGACGCGAAGTAAAGCGTAACGGAATCCCTTTGCAAGGGCGAATTGAACTTTTGCGAAGAGTTTCTCTGTGCGTGGAGAATTCGGCGGTTTTGTTGGTGTTTTGCAGCCTTCACCACTCTGCAAGATTGCGTTTCGCGGACCGTTTTGCTTCTTTGGTTCAATATTGTCCCAATCTAACCTTCGCTTGTTATGTTTCGAATCCCTGGCTCCCCTGGTAAAGATCTTTGCGACCCGACGCTCGGCGCTTCCCGTCGTGACATCCTTCGAGTCGGCGGTGCCTCCATGCTGGGGCTGACGCTGAACAACATGTTCCGCGCTCAAGCGGCTAGCAGCGGTTCAGCATCTGCTGGGCGTGCTGGGTGGGGGAAAGCAAAGCAAGTTTTGATGATTTATCTTCAAGGTGGGCCGAGCCATCTGGACCTGTGGGATCCGAAAGAAAATGTGCCTGACAAGGTGCGCTCTGCCTTCAAACCCATCCCGACCAAGATCCCTGGAATCAATTTTACGGAGATCCTGCCTCAGCTGGCCAAGGTGAACGACAAATTCACCATGATCCGCAGCATGAGCTACACGCCAGTGGGGCTCTTTAACCATACCGCTGCGATCTATCAGATCATGACGGGTTACACGACGGACAAAGTCAGCCCCTCAGGCCAGCTCGAGCCACCGAACGCGAAGGATTACCCAAACTTTGGCTCCAACATCATTCGCCTCAAGCCGCTTGAGCAGCCGATGCTGCCTTTCGTGATGTTGCCGCGCCCCTTGCAGGAATCCAATGTCGTCGGCAAAGGCGGCGGTGCGGGGTTTCTGGGCAAAGCCTTTGAGCCTTACACCTTGTATCCAGATGGGGATGACCTCGATATGGGCAAGATGGATCGAATCAAAATCGAGGATCTCCAGATGCGTCCAGACCTCTTCAGTGCTCGCCTGGAGCGCCGTGCAAAGTTGCGTGATGCCATCGATAATCAAATGCCGACCATCGAGGCAGCGGTGAAAAACCTCAGTCTCGATAGCTACTACGATCAGGCACTGAATCTGATTTCTAGCGGTCGTGCGCGTGACGCATTTGCGCTGGATCGCGAGCCGACGAAACTTCGCGACCGCTATGGCCGCAATACCTTTGGGCAGAGCTGTCTGCTTGCTCGCCGACTGCTGGAAGCTGGAACTCGGGTGGTCGAATTGATTTGGCCAAAGGTCGCCAATTCGGACAACCATTCCTGGGATCATCACGTCGGACTGACGCAGCGGATGAAGACCCAATCTGGGCCGATGCTCGATCAGGGGCTCAGCGCTCTGTTTGATGATCTGGATGCGTCGGGGTTGCTTGATGAAACCATCGTCGTTGCCTTGGGTGAATTTGGTCGGAGCCCAGAGAAAGGTGTCTCTACTTCAGGTAATGGGAACAGTGCCGACGGTCGCGACCACTGGCCTTACTGCTACACTGCGGTCGTCGGTGGTGCGGGGATCAAGCGAGGCTACGTCCATGGGAAGTCAGACGCCACCGGGTCTGCCCCGCTGGAAGGTGCGGTGCATCCGACGGAACTGCTCGCGACGATTTACCACTCCCTGGGAATCGATCCAGAGACCATCGTCTATAACCACCTCAAGCAGCCGCGCGAGTTGGTAAAGGCAAAGCCGGTGACGCAGCTTTTTGCGTAGCGCAGGGCGGCTGTCGAAGCTTTGGAGAGCCGACGAGTCGTCGGCATTCCACATTCGTGTAGCAGCAAGCGGGTGCATGTTGCAACAATCGCTGTGGGTGACGTGGGGTGCGTGAGCTGTCGAAGTTGTGGCTGGCCTCTGTGAGGCCGGGGACTTTGAACTGCTGTCGAAGCTTTGTAGAGCCGACGAATCGTCGGCATTCCACATTCGTGTGGCAGCCGATGACGAGGTGATGCTTTGGCGCT
>CAZCAL010000217.1:0-7686 GCA_964496625.1 uncultured Verrucomicrobiaceae bacterium
CGCTGCTCTGAGAGGCTCCGCGCCTCCAAGAGGCACAATGCGATGTTGCGGATGTTGGGTCGCAGCTTGAAGAGGGTATTACCCATGAGCCAAGCCGCAATGCCAGAGGTGCCGTGATAATAGAAGGACCTCTTTAAACTTTCAGGATTGAAGAAGCTGATTCGCTTGTCCCAGAATGCCTGTGCTAGCGGTTCTAGCTGCGCCCGAACTGACCGATACAGATCCGTGAAACGCGGATGAGACCCGATGCCAAACATTTGAAACAAGTCGTCAAAAATGCCACGCTGAATGAAAGCCTTCTTCAACTCAAGCAATGCGTTTTGCCGATGATTGACATCAATTGCATGAACTTCCGCAGGGTCATCCAACAGATAGTCGAGCGCGTTGCAGCCTGCGCTCGTGATCATGACGATGCGGCTCGATGCATCGATGCCCATCAATTGGCGATCAAGCCGCGGATCTTCCCACGCGGCGTTGTAGATGAGGTTCGATCCATGAACATGCCGGAACACCATGTCATGGGCTTTTTTGATCACACGATTCGGGCTTAAGGCTTGGAGTTCGCTCACCATCCTGCCCTTTGGTCCGTGCCGGACCTCGTCGCCAGCGAGATCGGGTTCCAGTTCCGTCACACGATTGGGTTGTGACAAAATCTTCAACGAGAAGCGCTCGGAACATTCGTCGGAATGGAGAGCATGCCATCCTCTGCTATGTTTTCTGAAACCCACCAACCCCACACTGCCGAATTATCAAAGCCGGTTCCTTCACCCGCAATTCCGGCGAATAAAGGCTGGGTAGATTTTTTTGCGCGGATATGGAGGGAGCTACTTCGCGATGGTTTGGACATCACCGTAGAGGCGTATCGCGGACGTGGTTTATTCCTTACTTGCTTGGGTATCCTGGTGGCCGTGAGTGCCTGCGCTGTGATGCAGCACGATGCTATATTGCTGAAGGCGATCCGTGTCTCTCGCTCCGCAGCAAATTTTTCCTCGGTCGATGAGGCGGCGAGATGGCTAAGCTATTGGGGAGACTTTCTCGGATTCAATGTCGTGGCATTTCTGGTGCTGGGCCTGGCGGCGATGGTCCGGAATTCCTCCTTCCTTCGTAAGGTGGTGATCGCCTCCATGCTGGGAACGATCATTGCGGGTGGTGCCGCAAATTTGGTGCGGTTTACTGCAGGACGTGCTCGACCGTTCATGAGGGTTGAGCCTGGGTTCTACGGTCCAAGATTGGATGCGGGCTATCACGGTTTCCCGAGTGCACACACTGCAACGGCCTTCGGTGCCTCGGTGCCTGTGGCGATTGCGTTGCCACCGGTAGGTATTCCGATGATGCTGATGTCATGCGGTGTCGCTTGGTCACGGATTCAAAATAATCGCCACTACCCTGCGGACATTCTTGCGGCCTTTGGCATAGCCTGCGTTGGAGGTGCTCCCCTGGGGTTTGCAGCACGCCGTTGGCGGCGATCTCACTAGCGGGACAATCCGTGATGCTGACGGTATTGCGCACTGAGTTGAACGCCCATCATCTTTGTTAGCAAACGGGGGTTGGTTTTGCGTAAGTCAACCAGGATGAGGCCATCCAGCACTGAGGCGAAGTTCCTGTCCACATTGAAGCTGAGGATCGTGCCGTTCAGTTTCAGATAGTGCTTTAGCAAAACGGGCAACCCTTTTCCGTCCGCCTCAATGGAACTAATCACCGCAGAGCAGTCGTCCGCATCAGTCAGTGAGGTGGAGACGAATTCCCGCAATAGGCTGCGCGCCTGATTGCACCGGAAGGGCGTCCGTGGGCGAACCGCCCTGGCCAAATGTGTGTCAGCGCGATGATTCGTGAGATATTCCACAATCAATCGCCGCGAGACAGGATCGTAGTCTTGGGAGATGGAGACGGGGCCAAAGAGCTTTGTGTACTGCGGGTGCCGTGCAATCCATTGCGCGATGCCGCGCCACAGCAATGGTAGTGCCGCCAGATGACGCTGGTACTCAGGTCGGATGAAGCTACGTCCCATCTCGACTGCATCCTTGAGGTGATTCAAGAAGCTACGCTGAAAGCGGAACAAGCTGTTCGTATAGAGCCCGCGGGCACCATGCGTGCGCAAAATTTCATCCGCCCGACCGAGCCGATAGGCACCAACGATCTTGCCGGCGGCCTCATCCCACAAGAAGAGGTGAAGGTAGTAGGCGTCAAAAGAATCCAGGTCGATTTCCTTTCCCGTTCCTTCACCAACTGCTTGGAAAGTGATCTCTCTGAGGCGGCCTATTTCCTGCAAAGCCAAGGGAATTTCCCAGGCAGTGGCAATGAAAACCTCCAAGGCACCTTGGGAGACCATCACCGCTCCTTTTTTCCGCAACCCGTTGATTTCACTGCACAAGTTTTGGGGTCGCTGCTGCAGAGTCTCACTGCTGGAGATGGCTCTGCGTTGAATATCCTTTTGACGCATTCCTCGACGCTGAGAAAGAACCATCGTGTGCAGCCTCAAATATTGGGTCAAGCTACTGGCATCAGGAAATTTTTTGAGCCGGTTCGGACTGATCACCGCACCTATCTTTAATGGCACCGGTTTGTGCGTTGAGTTCAGGAACTCCCGCAAGAGCAGGGACGGGCCGAGTTTTGGATGCAGCAACTGAGCCGTCTGGAAAAGAACGCTATTTCTGCCCGGGAAGTACACCGGAATGACGCTGGCACCACTCTGCCGAGCGAGTTCTCCCAACTGGTCCGACCATGAAGACTCCCGGACCCCGCGCCCAGGCCGATAGCGAGCGACCCTTCCACTTGGGAAAATCACCACCGCACCACCCTCATTTAGGTGATGCAGTGTCGCATCAAAGGGAATGTCACCTGAAGTCTCTGCGCCGGGTTGGGCTGTGATCAGATGATCCCGCAGGTCCGGGATGGCACGCAAGGAAGGGTGCCCGACGATTTGCAGATCAGACCTCAGATTGCCAAAGAAGTGCCCTAGGACAAGCGGGTCCCTCAGTCCAAACGGATAATTCGCCACAATGATCAGCGGTCCCTTGGCAGGGCAGGCAAAATCATCAGGGCAGTCTGTCTCGTATCTCGCTCCAGTGACCCGCAGAACAGTGTCTAGCCAGCTGTGTAGGCCAGGAAGCCCAGAGTGCTGCTGTCGCACCTTCTCATAGAGCCGAGCCACTCCAGCTCTACCGAACACTGGGAAGAGGTTCGCGTTTGCAGTGGGTGTGAGAATTGGACCAGGAAGGTTGTACGGTTGTGGCATCGCAATGGAGAGATCGCTAAAGAAAGTGTCACCCCGTGAATGAACTCTCGCTTGCGGAGAAGTGCGCCATTTTTGTCACTTGTTGCGGTATTTCCTCTCTCCGCCACCCAAAGTTGTATTGTTGATGCAATTTTAAATTTAGCATGCCGTTTTATTCGGCGGTGAGCGTTCACCCGACGTTTTTATGAAGCTAAGTCTCTTCTCCGATTACTCCCTCCGGGTGCTGATGTTCGCTGCCCTGAAAGGTGCGTCTTTTTCGATCCAAGACGTCGCGGAATCGTTTCAAATTTCTCGCAACCACCTTGTCAAGATTGTGAATTTTTTGGCCAAGCTCGGATACCTCGACACGCGTCGCGGTCGTGGCGGTGGGATTGATCTGGGCATGATGCCAGAGGATATCCGCATCGGTCTGCTAGTGAGGCGCACGGAGAATAGCCCTATCATCGTGGAGTGTTTTGATGCCAAAACCAATACCTGCCCAATCAATGGCAATTGCCGCCTTAAAGGTGTGCTGGCTGAAGCCGTTGAAGCCTATTACACAGCTCTAGATCATTATACACTCCGTGATCTTGTCGCTGGCGCAGCGGGCAGGCGCATGTTGAAGACACTCATCCCCTAACCCCTATGAAGAACGCCAACCAAGCACTGTATCTCATTGCTGCCATGGCAAGCATGGCGCTAGCTTGCGTGTCCAATGCGGAGAACGAATATGAGAATGCCCCAATCTCGTATTCGGACACTGCACCCAAGGACGCGGCACAGACCCTCGAACGACGCCTTTTGGCGGGCAAGGTGAAGATAGATCGCCGCGACGCTTGGTCTGTTCTTCATGGGGTGATGAAGGAGTTCGGCATCCCGGTGGAATCGCAGGTGATGGTCTTCTCTAAAACGAGCAAGCAGAACGACCGCATTTCTCCGCAGACACCTCGCGTTGTTTATTTCGGTGACAATGCCTATGTCGGCTACTGTCTCGGCGGTGCCATTGAAGTCTCGACGATTGACCCTGTGTTAGGGCCGATTTTTTATTTACTGGATCCATACGTCGCGGACTCAGAACCGCTGCATTTTGAGAGGGATCAAAGTTGCCTCAGTTGCCATGGCGGACCCTTTTCGCCTGACGTTCCAGGCGTGCTAGTACGGTCCGTCTTTCCAGGACCGGAGGGCCACCCCATCATGAGCCAAGGCAGCACCGTTGTCGATACAACAACGCCATTTAGTGACCGCTGGGGCGGTTGGTATGTTACTGGTCGGCATGGAACATCGCTGCATCGGGGCAACGTGGTCGCGACTGAAAAGGGCGACCGTTGTGACATCGATTTTAAGGCAGGAGCTAATATCACGGACCTCAGCAGATTTTTCGACACGACGCCGTATCAGAGGAAGCAGAGTGACATCGTGGCTCTAATGGTCCTAGAGCATCAGACCTCAACGCAGAATGTTTTGACCAAGGCCAATCAGACTTCCATTCGCGCCATGTACATGCAGCGCAGCCTGCAAAAGGAGCTGGGGGAAAAGGTCGAAGATCAACCAACTGGCACTGCGCGTCGCATTATTGATCACTGTGCTGAAGACGTGGTGGATGCGTTGCTTTTTAAGGACGAGGCGGCTCTGCCAGAGGGAGGTATCGAAGGAGATCCTGCCTTTCAATCTGCCTTCACACGCAACGCTATGCCTAGTTCTGAAGGCAGATCGTTGAAGGACTTCCAACTCCTCAATCGGCTCTTTAAGTATCGTTGTAGCTACATGATCTATTCGTTGACCTTCAAGAGCCTGACACCACCGTTAAAGGAAACCGTGCTGGCTAATCTCTGGGAAGCCCTGGACGGAAGCGATCCCGAAGGTCGTTATGCTTACCTTTCAATCTCCGAGAAGAAGAACATTCAACGCATCCTTGCTGAGACACTTCCTGATGCGCCTGCCCAGTGGAAAAAGGCCTTGGCCAGCAGGTGAGTTGGGTGGAGAGCTCGCTTGCTACGGCTTCAGCAGGCATTAGTGTTTGAACGGTGTCCCCTGCCGTTCATCCATGATTATTCACCTTGATGCCGATGCCTTCTACGCCTCTTGCGAGCAGGCAGCAGATGCACGCTTGCGTGGCAAAGTCATGGCGGTTGGAGGCAGCCGGAGAGGGATTATCGCAAGCGCAAGTTATGAGGCGCGTAGACTCGGTATCTACACGCCGATGGCCACCACGAACGCATTGCGAATGGTGCCCGGCTTGATTTTAGTGAAGGGCAGATTTGAGCGGTATGAGTGGTTTTCCCGACGAATCTTTGAGTTCATTGAGGAACTAACTCCCTACGTGGAGCGCACGAGTATCGACGAGGGCTACTTCCGGCTTGCAGAGGGAGACAAACGTGCGCCGCTGACGGTGGCGCAGGAGCTTCAAGAAAAGATCGAACGGCGCCTGCGAGTGACGGTTTCCTTTGGTATTGCTTCCAACAAGCTAATCAGTCAGATCGTCTCCAAGCTCAAAAAGCCTCGCGGGCTTGCGATGGTGGAATCCGGGGACGAAGCGGAATTTCTCGCGCCACTGGACGTAAAGTGGCTGCCAGGTGTGGGTGGGCGCACCGAGGCAGCACTCAAGGCAGCTGGTTTCCACAGGATCGAACAAGTGAGGGCAGCGAGTCAGGGCCGCATTGCTGCCGTAGTGGGCGAATACGCCCCGAGACTTCTACAGTATGCAACTGGCATCGATGATCGCCCTTTGGTGGTGGAGCGGGGTGAGGCTCTGAGCTACAGCCACCAGGAAACCTTTGGGGCGAACACCGCAGACCGTGGGGCTCTGGAGCGGACCATGAAGATGCTGCTGGACGATCTCATCCGGCAAGTCGTCGATGACGAAAAGAGCGTGCGCACAGTGGCTGTGCGGGTTCGTCTGGAGAAGATGCAGGACACAGAACGTTCCGAAAGTCTTGCTGAGCCTAGCAGTCTAGCAGAGGATTTTTATCCTCTGGTGGAGCGTCTGCTCCATCGGGCCTGGGATGGGCGCGCCCCAGTGCGGTTGGTCGCAGTCCGGTTGTCCAATGTTTATGATGGCGTTATCGCGGGTGATCTGTTTACTCGCGAAGAAAAGGGGAAGCGGCTTGCCCTGCAAAAGACGATGCACGATCTACAGCGACGCTATGGCGACAACGCCATCATGCGCGGGCATTCGTGCGAGGGATGATCACTGTGATCCAGTCGCCACAATGGCATCCCATTCGGACTTGGTGTTGGCATTGCGAAATAGAGCCGTTTCCTCCGGCAGTACATCGACGGCGCACGCCACGCCAGAGTTAATGCATTCTGTGAGGATTGGCTGCAGTGCATATCGCCCTGATTTGATAGCGCCCTGCATGGCAGGCAGCATAGCGAGGGTGTAAACCGCACAGAGTGGCTCAAACCTTTCCGCAACGCGTGGCACCACTCCTGCATAGCTAGCCGCGTGGGATATTAGTCGCTCGGCGATGAATTGCGTCGTCATTAACGGTAGGTCTACCGCCAGAACAAGCAATGGCTTACAGGATCGAACCAGAGTACGGGTGATCGCGCCGATGGGACCAATGTCTTCGTCTTCGGGATCAGCCACCAATTGAATTTCATCTGACAGGGAGTCCCAAGATTGGTCTGCTCTTGCCGCTAAGTAGAGATTGGCCGCACCGGTTGAACGCAGCAGATCAATTTGGTGCCACCAGAGCGGACGCCCCTGCAGGATCAGAAACGCTTTGTCCTGACTCATTCTGCTAGATCTTCCTCCAGCAACCAGGACCGCATCAAAGGAGAAGCTCATGTCCAAGGAAGGGTTTCAAATTTTCACATGAAAAAGGTCGCCCACCTTGACAGACTCCGCGAATCCCGTGAGCAGACGGATGACGTTTTCCACATCGGTCAGGTCCGCCATTTCGACGACGGAATGCATGTATCTCAAGGGTAAAGACACCAGTGCGCTGGGGATGCCGCCCATGGCGTGGAAGATGACATCCGTGTCTGTGCCCGTCGAGCGCGAAGCTGCCTCGTGCTGCACGGGTATTTTTAGTCTTTCGGCGACCTCCATCAGTCGCGCAACAACGAGCGGATGATTGGCGCTGCCGTGCGTCAGACTTGGACCACCGCCGAGTTTTACCCGCCCGTGCTTTTTGTGGTCCACTGCAGGGGTGTCGGTCGCGTGGGTAACATCCAGAACAACCGCAATATCTGGTTGGAGTCGATGTGCGATCATTTTGGCACCGTGCCCACCGATCTCTTCCTGCACCGCATTGACCCCGAAGACAGTGGCGGCACCGCGCTTCTTTTTGGCAGACAGGCGGGCCACCACTTCTGCGATGATGTAGCCACCGATGCGGTTGTCCAGCGCGCGCCCCATGATTTTGTCCCTTCCTATCTCTTCAACTCCGTCGGCATAGACTGCAGGGTGTCCGACCCGTATCCCCGCCTCTGCCACGTGCTGGGCATTCGATGCACCAATATCGATC
>CAZCAL010000218.1:0-7661 GCA_964496625.1 uncultured Verrucomicrobiaceae bacterium
CGGGATCGGCACCTGCTGCTGCCAAGTCGTGATCCCGAACATCTTATTCGGCATCCCCTCCGGCGTGTTGTCCGACTCCAGGAAAAAAGTCGTCCCATCCCAGTTGTAGCGCACCTTCGGCTTAAACGGCGCAAACGAAGCCGCCATCAGCAGCCCATTCCCCGCCGGCGGCAACGCCGACCCGCTCGTCAAAAACGACGAAAGATCAAATCCCGACAACCCCGCCACCGTCACCGCCTTTTTCAGCATCTTCGGCACCGGCACCTCCACCGGCTTCACCTTCTTCGGAGCCGACGTCTTCATGAACTCTTCCAGAATATGTGCCCGAAGGGCCTCTTTGTCCGCAGAGGGCAAAGTGTGGGCGTGGACTGCGAGAGGTAACACTAAAGCGAGGGCAACGACGAAGGTCTTCATGATTGCCCTGAGAATGCGAGACCGATGTAAGGCCACGTTCAGGCACATCCAGGAAATTTGTCAGGATTGGGTCAAGGGGTAGCACTTGACCCCTGTGGCTTGGGGACAGAGAATGCTATCATGAATCAAGCGGAACCGACAACATCGGAGAACTTCCCAGAGGGCAGTCTGAATCACTTTTATGATGAGACGGCGTCATCTATGCAGGATTTGAGGGCCACGCTTATGGAGGTTCCATCACCCGGTGCGGTGTGGCAGACGGAGTCCAAACATCCTGGCAGAAGGCATCTGAGAAAGAAAAGCGACCAACTCCCGAAGGTGTTGATCTGCTACCCGTTGATCACAATTTTGCTGTTCATGGGACAGCAGGCAACTGCCGAGACCACGGGAACAAGCGAGGTGATCGTAGAGATGCTCATCAGTAGAGATCCTGCCAAACAGGTAAAAGCTACTGCCTTATTGCAAAGGGAACAGCCTCATCTGGTTAGCGCACTACTCGCCGAACTGAGTTCAGCGGACATGAAGATAGTTGGAGCTGCTGCCTTTGAACTCGCTGCTTTGCATAGCCCCTGGGTTAGAGGTCGCGATTCTAGCGCTCGATTTATCCAGTTCACAAACATATACGACTCTCGACGTCCTGTTGAGCGTCCGGTCAAAGCAGAGCAAATGGGCAGAATACGAACCGCCCTCCTTGAAACTATTTTGAGAGTGTATCAGTTGGCTGATGCCAGGACGGAGGACGCTTGGCGCTACACGGACACGCTTCAGTGCCTTACCTTGGCGCTCACCGAGTTTGCGGGTGACCCGGAGATTGACTGGCTCATGAAAATAATTGCGACAACCAAGTCTCCTTATCTAGCAGAGGTGCTGTTCCCTGTCATTGAAGGGCATATAGGCAATCCTCCACTGTTTCGTGCTGGTGGAATCTGTGGAAACAGCTCTCCGGCAGAGGTGAAGCAGTTGATGAAGGAAGAGGCTGAGCTACTGAGTAACGCGATCAAGGAGCTGAGTGCAAAATGGCGGGAGGCAAGAGCGCTGAGCGAGGGGGACCGGATAAAAAAATCGATCAAGACTTGGCGTGAGAAAATCTTTCCCGTTATGCGTCAGTATTCGGGTTCCTACTTTCACAATGGATGGCTCGGAGACGATATGTGGCCCCTGATCCGCATGGGTGAGGCGGCATTACCACACCTCAGAGAACAGCGCAGTAAAGAAGACGATCTGGGAGGGCGGGCAGTTTGGGATTTTGTGATCGCTTCGATCACTGGTGAGACTGATGATGAAACGGTTCGAGCACTCATGCAAGGCTCTGACCCGCAACGTGAAATGGCCTGTGAGATCATTGCAGCGTCGGGACAAAGGAAGTGGGCAGTTGATCTCGTGCGGCTAAAGATGCTCAACGGTTTTCACATTGGCAAGGCCAGCAGCGCCCTAGCCGCACTGTTGGTATATGACGCGATTCCAATCTTGGAACGGCTTAGCGCAGCAAATCCAAGCGAGTCGGAATCCAAGTATGCACTGCAGGAGCTGAAGGCAAGGCGAGAGCAAGGTGAGCCACGTCGCAGACAAGGGTATCGTCGCAACTAATCAGGTTCACCGCAAAGGCACACCCGTCAAATCCAAATCCGGTTTGGTGTTCCATCTTGGCGTCCAGCCGGGTTTTTCGACCTTGGTGCGGAAGATGATGGTATTGTCGAGAGCTAGGTCCTCGGTCCAGATGAACTTGGCGCCCTCGAAGTCGTTTTCGAAATAGGGCTGTTTCGGATCCACTTCTTCGATGGTGTATTCTTTGGCGTTGCTCCAGGTGCTGTCGTCGAAGTCGGTGGCCCACCAGTTTTCGGGGAGTGGGTCTTGGTTGACCTGTGGGTTCGTGGTGTCGCCGTTGATGGGGCCGTGGAAGAAGTTCTTGGCCTTCCATGTCGCGTTGGTCACAGTGCCGTCGGCGAACTTCAGGATGAATCCACCGTCGCCGATGCTCGTGCCATACTCCAGGCCGGTCTTGGGATCGGCGTTGTCTTTGGCCAGCACCGCGATAGTCATCGGATACTCGGGCAGGAAGTCGACGCTAACCACATTGTGCGGCGTGAACTGGATGGGATCCACGGCGACGAGGCGACCATTCACATAGAGCATGAACCAGTTATCGGCGTAAACGTTGAGTTTCATCGTGTCGGCGATGCTTGGCTTGACGAGGCCGGGCGGGCCTCCTTTGCCTTTGCCCTTTCCTTTGCCATCGGATTTGGGTGGCTCGGGTGCGGGCGGTGTTTCAGGTCTTGCTGATCCGTCACGCCCTACACTGACGCTAGTATGCACCACACGCAGAGACGAAGTAGCGAGCACCTTCCCTTTCATTGCTTCCAGTAGTTCCACTCGGCCAGGGGTGCCTGCCACCTCGATCGGTGCGGACAGGGCGTACATCGTGAGCACATAGGTCTTTGCTCCGGGGCCTTTGGAGTGCGGTGGTTCGTAGCCAACTTCGCCTTTGAAGCCGGTGCCGATCTTGCCCACTGACTGGGAATCTTTCGGCAGGCTGGTCACTTTGGCGGGGATGTCATAGACCGTCCAATACCACTTCTTATCACCTCCTGGGGCGACGTGATCCATGATCAATGCATAGCCGACTGTGCCCGCAGGTGCGCCTGCCCACTCCAGCGGAGGGCTGATGCCTGCACCATCGCCAGTGAACTCCACAGGCAGATCTTTGAGGTCTTCGACCACAGGACTGCTCAGCATGAACTTGCCATCGCTACTGCGCGGCTGGTCCGGCAGCGCGACGAAAGTCTCCTGCTTGCCACCGCGCTGTCCGCCGCCCTTCATTTCGCCACGCGGTGGCTCGTCACCCCGAGGTTCGCGGGGCGACTCTTGAGGCGGCGTGTTGCCTGCGAGTTCATCCTGCTCCGGTGTATCGAGTTTGCCGTCCCTGTTGTGATCAAACGACAAAAAAGTCTCGCGAGCTTTTGCCAGTGCGTCTGAGACTGATGCACCATTCTTTGCGGCCTGAGACTTGGCGTTGTCAGCGAACTCCTGCGCGGTCACGACGCCATCTCCATTCACATCCAGGATGCCTTGAGTGGTGGTCTGTCGGCGCGATGGAGGAGCATCATCTGGACGCATCTCGTTGCCTCTGCCACTATCTTTGCCTTTACCTTTTCCCTTCCCTTTTCCTTTGCCCTTCATGCCTTCAGGGCCACCGCCTTCACGCGGAGGACCTCCTCCACCACCACCCTCGCGTGAGGTATAAACTTCAGTGCTTTTTCCTTCGCGACCATTGTCAAATTCGAAGGGAAAGGTGCCATCTGCGTTGATGGAGTAAGACACGCTGCGTTTGTCACCATCGACCTCATAGCTGAGCTTGTAGCGGTCTTTGCCGGCGCTCTCGAAGGCGGTGATCTTCGCTCCACGCAGCGCCGTGAGCGAAGGTCGCACTGGATTTGCACGCGGCTGTGGATCGACTTGCTCACCCGCTTCTACGACCTCGCCATGGAAGCCACCGATGACATAGGGATACTTCGTCGAAGCATGGTAATGGTAGCCGCTCGCGGTCTCGTGGCCGTGACATTCATCGAGGTTCGCCACGGGCGATCCATCGGGCTCGGTAAGGCCAAAGATCGGGTAACCATCCAGCGCATAAGCTACCGGCATTCCTTTGCCAGCCTGCGTCTGCAAATGCAGTGGCGTGATGTGATAATGGTAATCATCCGCTCTGCCGCAATGACCACCCCACTGATCCAGCTCGCCAATTTCCTGGCTGATCTCGCCACGATTGTTCTGTGGATTAAAAATCGGGATGCCATTCACGGCCAGCGCGATGGCACCACGCAAGAAGCGACTTCTGATCATCGCAGGCTCTTTCGCTGGCACCGGCTTCAAGGGGATGCGCCAGGCGTTGTCATCAAAATACTTCTGCGGCAGCGGCACCTGTTGCTGCCATGCCGTGATGCCCACCATCATGTTGTGATCCGGTAAGCCGTTTGAGCCGACGTAGAGGATGTTTTCGTCAGCGCGGAGATCGAGCTTGGTAAAAGGCAGGAAGGCTTTGGCGGTCTGCGGTGCATTCGCCGCATTCGCTACTGCTGCGGCAGCGAGTTGCAGGGTGGAAGCCGTTGAGGCAACTTGGATGTGCGCTCGATGCCACTCCTGCAAGAGATGAGTTCGCAATACCTCCCTGTCTGCGGGATCGCCGCTAGCATTCCATGAATGCGCAAAGGCAGTTGCCGAAGTAATGAACAGCACCAGAGAAATCGTTTTCATACGACGAACTATAACTCCAGCGGAGTCAGAATGGCATCAGACAAACACAGGAGATTTGTCGTGATTGTGTAAAGCTGACCAAGCCACCCACCTCTAATAGATCGGCAACAATCGTGCGCGTCCTGACAGAATGTCAGTCGTCGTCGATTTTTCGAGCGTGCCCACTGCTGGCAGTTTGGGGAGCAGAAAGTAGCCCGCTCCACGCCAGCCCGCTGCGTCGTGGATGAGTAGCCCCTGATAGATGACGGTGCGCGAGACATTGGTGCCTGGAGCGGCGGGGTTGGTATCTACCAAGACGAAGCGGCCAGAGAATTTGCCATTCGATGCGGTGATAGCCAAGGTCGTGCCGCGAAGATTGACCAAGGGACGAACGACGCTGCCGCCAACCCGAATCCGGACGTTGATGTCAGGTGCAGTAAAGGTATCTGCGATGCCGCCCTCATCGAAAAGCAGCGATCCATTGTTGGTCGCCCCATCGTCGAGAAGTCCCATGACGACCTCCGTCTTCGCTGGCGCGACGTAGCGTCCGCCTTGAACGCCAAAATTTTGATCCGAGAATCCAGCACGGTAGATGCGCGAAGTGCTGGCAGGTTTGCTCCAACTGATCGTGCCCATCACGGTGTTATCGCCATAAGGTGGTGTATAGGTGTCTGAGCCTGAATCGATGTCCAAGCTCCCTAGTGCGGAGCCAAGGCGGGAGTGGATGTTTTGATAGACTAACACCTCACCCAATGGACCAACAAAGGTGGCAGCGACGAAACTGGTGCCGTCAGGGAGCTTTCCTGAAACCGTCAGCCGCCCTGTTGATGCCACACTGAAGGAGGCGTAACCATTCCCTTGAGGAATCGCTTCAGCAGGAGGAGCGGGAGGATTGAGCTGGCAGGTGTAGTAGCCGACCATGGTCTGCAATGCAGCCAATTCTAGGGGAGGCGTTGTTTTGCTCCAGCGATTCTGCCAGGCGTCTAAACCCACCGTTTGGGTTCCATCGAAGAGCTGCCCGTCAATGAGACGATGATTGACGCCATCAACTTTGAACGAGAGCGTCAGATCAGATTTTCCACTGCGCCTGAATGTGACCGAGGCTGTCGGCTGGAGCTCGCCGATGAGGGAAACGAGGGCGCCTCGGAACGAATAGGCAGAGGCACCCAGGGTCACCCTTCCGGAGAATGCGGACGTACTGGCAATAGTGATGTCGATGCGACCACCCAGATCTCCATTGATAACCGACTCTCTTTCCACCGGACCACTGAACGCGCCGAAGGTTCCCTCTGGGAGAGTGTGCAGAATGAGCGATGCCTTGGCAGTGGCGCGGCCTTTGGCATTGAGAGCTGTGAAGGTGATGGGATAGGTTCGATCGACCGTCAATGCGACCACAGGTGTGCCGCTGATGATACCGGTATAGCGGTCGATTTTTAAGCCTGAAGGAAGCCCTGTCGCGGCAAACGATGTTGGCGTTTTGAGGGGATCGGTGTCATACGGGATGGCATACGAATACGTAGCACCCACCATGGCATCGGTCATCGAGATCACATCGCCAGGGGGTGGCGCTGGAGTGAGGATGACCGGTTTGTCATTGTAAACGACGAGTTGTGTCTGCGTGTTCAGCGGTCCCGCAGCCGTCGTTGCCTCAAGAGTCAAGAGTGAAGCATCTGCTTCGATGAGTTTTGTGATGCGCAACGTTTTACCAGCCCAACCGGTGTAGCGTGGATCTGCTGGCAAGGGCCCACTGTTTTGCTGCCAGTTGTAGTTCGTAATCGTGCCCACCACAGGAGCCGAAATCGTGGCCGTGGCACCCGTCGGAAGCACCAATCTACGTAGCGCGGAATCCCCCACAGCCAAGTTCGCCGAGAGACTGGTGACTGCTCCGACGACATTGCGCACCACGACTGCATAGGCTGCTCCGTGTGTTAACAAGGCACTGGGAATATCATAAGTGGCGGCAGTCGCCCCGCGGATGGATGCTCGATTTTTTGTCCACTGATAGGTGAAGGGTCCGGTGCCGGACACCAGCACTTCAAAGTGCACTGCGTCGCCCACGGCGACGGCTTGAGATGTTGGTGGAGTATCGATTACGATGGGGTCATTCACCATCAGAGTGACCGGGTTACTCGGAGCTGATCCCACGGCGTTTGAAACCACGACATCATAGGTATCTTCGTCCGCCTCGGTGATTTTTGTGCGGCTGTAGCTTGAACCTATGGCACCCGGAATATCCACCCCATTCCTCCGCCACTGGTAGGTAAAGGGTTTCGTGCCGGTTGCGACCACACTGAACGTGGCTGTCGCGCCGGGATTGAGCGTCCGATTCAAAGGCTGTGTTGAAATCGTCGGCGGCAAATTGCCGGTGCCGCGCAAATGAATCAGAAAGCTTGGCTCGGTAAGATCATTGCTGGTGATGTGGAGGTTCGCCGTGCGCACACCTTCCGCTGTGGGAACAAAGGCGACATCAAAAGTAGTACTCTGACCTGGGGTCAACACAGCGCTGGCCAAAGTCGGCAAAACAAAATCCCCCAGATTGGTCCCGTCGCTGGATAGGCTCAACCCAGTGAGATCGGCGGTTCCGGTGTTCCGCAGCGTAAACGTCAATGTGTTCTGCGCCGTCGTGCTCACCGTGCCAAACTCGATGGTGTTGCGGCCATCCGCGAGAGGAGTTGGACTCGGCTGCTCCACAGTGATTTGCGGAACTGTCACAGGCAGATTGGTGAAAATCATGCCGCTTGGCGTCGTCAGGAACACCGCCGTCGGGCTCACCGCCCAGAGTCCCGTCACGTTCAGCCCCACACCCGTCGCGCCGTCAGGTGCCCAGGCGCTGCCGTCACCACCTAGGATGTTCGGGCCTGCGCCAGCCCACAGGCTCGTCGCACTCGTACCAGTGAGCGCCGCCACAGCGCTTGTCGTGCCGGAGGTCTGGGCGGCCCAAGTCGTGCCTGTCAGTTTTAAGATCGTGCCTGCACCGCCGCCGGCCCAAACGGAGGTCCCGAATCCCCAGACCGTAT
>CAZCAL010000219.1:0-7656 GCA_964496625.1 uncultured Verrucomicrobiaceae bacterium
GGTGCAGTGCCAGTTCGTCATCGAAATGGGGTCGCGCCATGAAGCGCTTCAACTTCGATAGACGCATCTTTTTCACTTCAATGAAGCGCATGTGGCAATCGACGGCCTCGACGGTGGGATCGACGACTTCGATGGAATACTTCAATCGCCGCAAGATCTGCGCGGTCATCTCTGCGCCCAATCGATCGTGCCCATTGAAGCGGATGCGACCCGTTTCATCCACCGTCTGGGTGGCTGGTTTGGCGATATCGTGCAGCAAGACGGAGAGCACTAGATTGATAGACACCGTGTCCGGCAACAGACTGAGCATCAATCGGGTGTGGATAAAAACATCCCCCTCTGGGTGGAACTGTGGAGGCTGCTCGCAGCCCTGCAATACGAGGATCTCTGGGATGATGGCTCGGATGAGGCCACTCTCCACCAGCAGGTCAAATCCGCGAACCCGATTGGGGTGCAGCATGATCTTGGAAAATTCATCGCGGATGCGCTCTGCGCTGACAGTGCCGAGATGATCGGCCATCGCTGTGATCGCCGTCCACGTCGTTGTTTCAATCTCGAAACCCAACACCGTCGCAAATCGCACCGCCCGCAGGAGTCGCAGATGATCTTCGGTGAAGCGTTGTTTTGGCTCGCCGATGGCGCGAATGATCCGTAGCTCCATGTCCACCCGTCCGCCGACGTGATCGATCACCTCGTCGGTCTCGGGGTCCATGAAGAGTCCATTGACCGTGAAGTCTCTGCGTTGTGCATCTTCCAAAGCGGTGGCAAAACGAACGGACTCTGGGCGGCGACCATCACGATATTCGCCATCGGTGCGGAACGTGGCCACCTCAATCTGGATGCCATCGATACGCACGACAACCACGCCAAAGGCTGCGCCGACCAGCAGCGCGCCGGGAAACAAGCGCTTCACGACGTCGGGCGTGGCATCGGTTGCCACGTCGAAGTCTTTGGGCTCTCGTCCGAGAAGCGTGTCACGTACGCAACCGCCAGCCAGCAGGGCTTGGTGGCCTGCGGAACGGAGAGTGCGGACGACTTTGAGTGCGGCATTTTTCATGACTGAACTGAAGACGGTGGGGCATGAGTCTTCCGGCAGTTTCTTGAAAAATCAACCCGTCGATCTCAAACGTCATCGGGTGCCAACCAGCGCATCCTGAGGACTCTGAATTTGCGGCCGAAGGATTGATTGATCTTAGCCTTGAGGTCACCTGGAGCCGTCCATGCGGTGTCTGCATCCTCTGCGGTAGCGTCTGTGGTGCTGGAAAGATATTCAGGAAGTCGCTGAACGACCAGTTCACACCATGCCCGAGCCAATAGGCGTCCCGTTGCTGGTTCAATCACATCCCCGTAAGCGCGTATTTTGAATGTGTCTGAGCGAGCCGCCCACTGCGGCCCAAGCGCCTGAAAGAGATCGCCCTGCGTCAGGAATCCCTCCGTGGACGCAGCTACTTGGCCGACTGCGTGTTCGGGGAATGGGAAATTAGGTTTCGCTGAATCGTCGGCTTCGCTGCTGGCACGCGCTGTAGCGGCAGAGAGCGCTCCAGCGGTGATCTCGGCGGGGTAGTTGCCGTTGATTTTGGTGCGATCTATGGCGGCCTGAAGGGCACCATTGAGGCCGGTCTCATCATCACTTAATCGACGGTTCAGGAGATCGGCGAGACTAATGAACGGACCGCGACGCTTCACTTCCTTGACGATTTCTTCGGCTAAATTTTTCAGGTCGCGGTCATCAATACTCCGGTAGCCTCGCCAGCGGTTGTTCTCTGGACCGCTAGCCAGCATGCAGCGTGAGATGAGGTTTACGACATCATCCTTTACCACGGTATCGCCCTCCTCGGTGGCATCGCGGATGGCGATGGAGAGCTGATCCAAGCTGGCAAGTTGCGCCATCCACGCTTCAACCGAGGTGCTATTGACGTTGAATGCACCGCGCAGTAGCAAGCGAGTGGCGGCGAGTTTGTAGGGCGGAACATCGTCCAGGCCTGAGATCAATGTCTGCGCGATTTCCTGCCTGTTTTCGTCGGCGTTGATGAAGAAGAACATTCGTCGATTCGGTAACGGTACCGGATTCTGGAGGCGAGTGAAGTCGACGATGCGGCTAGTCACTCCTTCGCTGCCAGGATAAGGAGTCATTGATGAGAAGAAGAAGCGGTCAGCAAAGGTTTGATTCAAAAACCACGGTAAATCAAAGAGGTGGATTTTATCCCCGCCAGAGCTGTGAGTGCGCTGAATGTAGGGATTGGCTCTCCCGCTCCCCAAAACATAACCGGGAGAGAAGGGCGTGCGATCAAACTCAAAGTGTTGAATGCTTCCCAACGATACCAGCGGAGTGGTGGGAGCCTCAAAGAGTGGCGCATGAGTATTGGCCCCGTCAGAAGACAGCGATGGTCCCCAATATCCGTTCGAATCCGGCATGATCTCGATGATGCCGATGTCTGATGAGACCTTCCGCGCCTCGATCTGGTAGTGCGGTACGGTGGCAGGATAACCACCATCTGGATTTCTCTGAAGATGACCGAAACGAGGCGAAAAATGGTCAATGACTTGGCAGGGGAATTTTGTCAGATCCGCCTCTGTCTTCCAGTGCCAATCCCATGCGCCGAGGAAGCGTTTATGGTCACTACTGAGGTGATCCTCAACCTCAAGTTCGTCGCTCATTCCAGGCAGTGGTTTGCCTTCCTCTTCGCCAGTGTACTTTCGAGTGCTGTAGCGAAAATTCATCGCATTGCCTAGCCTCACTGGCCACCAGTCGAAGGAGTCAATCGGCGAATTTCCGCCTTTGAAGAAGCCGAGTGACTCCGCGTAGAGTGGCAGCGGGGTGCCGTCTTCGCTCTCTGGTTGTGGATCTGGGTCTGGGCGGTCAAAGTGTTCATCCGGGTAGGTTTTGATAAACTCAAAGGGGTCATCGTCTGGATAGCTGCCATCCCGCAACGGCTCTAATGTGATGCGTACTTTGGAGTCGGAATACAGGCGCACAAAAGCCTGTCCGTCTGGCGGTGGGGCACCGCCCAAATTTCGAGCTGGAGTCAGCAACTGGTCAAAGCCTACACCACCATCAGGGTTCCACCCACGGATCAGCTTCAGGTGCTGGTCCTGCACACGCTGGGAGTTTTGGAAGAGTTCTGGCTTATCGTTGTTCGGGGAATAGATGGCAAATTCGCCAGGTTGAATCTCTGATTTGGCGGAAAAATCTTCTGGATCTTTGAGCAAGATGTAAGCTCCGTAGTTGAGATCGTAGTTCGCAAAAAGTTGCTGCTGTGTAATGTCCGTCGCCAGTGTCCATTCGCGGTTTTGGTCTGCCCACTCGCCATTCTGTCCGGGCGGGGGGGCACCCCGATTGGGACGCGTTGCGCGGTAGATCGTGCCTCCATCATAAACCTCGTCGTTCGTGCGATATTCTCTGCTAGCCTTCCATAAATCTCTTTTCTCGATCACGATGTGCAGTGTGGGGATCAGGGAGTCGATCCGCATGGAGTCGAATTGCAGTTTGGTGTTGTAGGGATTCCAAAGGGTCACGATAGGATCGAGCGCGATGATCAGTTTTTTATCTGGCCCTCCTGCTGTCTCGGGTGCCTCAGGTTTCACCATCGCGCTGTAGGCAAAAATCACTCGCGATGTCAGTGGGGTGAATGCGCGACGAGGTTCGGTGTTGGCTGCTAGTGTCGGTGGCAGTTCATTCTCACGCGGGATTGGTAAGATCTGCGCGGCGAGCATGGGGTTTCCATCCGGGGTTTCCATCTTTTTGTAGGCGCGGTAGTAATCTCGTAGTGCCCGCCAGGATGGGCCTACATAGCGCCCGACTTCGTCCGTGAGTACAAACATTGGCTTGTCGTTGGCACCGTCAAAAAAATCGTCGGCATCGAATTCGGTATCATTCATTTCGAGTGCTAGATTCAGGTCCAGTCGCAATCCTCCACCTGCGGTGTCGGCTAACACACCGAGGGAGTCGGCCGTGAAGCTGTGATAGTAGTGCTGGAATGCATTGCGGTATCCGCCCCGCTGACGGCTATCACCCAGAAGAGCTGCCTGCGAATAGGTCAGAACACGGTCCGCCTTCTCTGAGTCGCGGGGGAAGTCGTCGAGGTCGTCGGTCTTCCAGAGGGCTGGACGTGGGGCCGCGGCGACGTTTGACTTCACTTGCGGGAGATTTTCTGCACCGTTGATATCGCTGCCAGGTAGAGCAAGATTCAGGCGTGCCTTGACACCTTCGTCAAAGACCCACCATGCCTGATGCCCCACTACTTCATCGGGTCCGTTGCTGCCGACGGAGCGTCGATTGGCTTTCTGTTTCAGTTCGATGAGGCGTGCTTTAACAGAAAGGTTTGGATCGTCTCCAACCTCGTGGCGTAGCAGCCATACGGTATCTCCGCCTGGTTTTGGGTCGGCCAATGACGTCGTTGGGTCCACGGGATCTTTGGCATTGTCTGTGCCTAACCCATTGCTGGTGAGCCAGGCAAGGACTTCTGGCGGATCGTCGGGTCGGCTGGTATCTCGCTGGGCTGGCCATACACCGGTGAGCCACGGATTGCGAATCCCGTCGGGTGTGGGAGTATCGGGATTGCTATCGAGGAGAGCGGCGGTCGCCGTAATGCGTGCATCGTGTCCGGCAAATGTCTGAAGTTGGCCCATGCCTGCGTATGCCGCATTCAGTGCGTTTTGACGGGCCTTTTGCTGGATGGCCGCATTGTCCATCAGTCGCATCTCTGTCACAGTCAGCGTCACTAGAGACATGATCATTCCCAAGAGCAGGGCGCTGAGGAGCAATGCGATGACGAGTGCAAACCCTCCGCGCCGCGAGGGCTCAGTACGAAGTTGTAACTGGTTAGGGCAGGGGATCATAGCTCTCGCTTCAGATTGACGCTGCGCATAAAGATGCGGCCATCCCGATCTACCACATGCCACCAATCATCGGGTTCCATGTGATCCTGCTCTCTCGCACGAAGCTCCCTGGCCCCAAACTGACTGAGCACCCGCACATACACATCTAGCCGCACCGGCATTCCATCCTGGGGGGCTCGATAGCGCTTATTGTTAGCAAGTGGAGGGAGGCTGGTGTCTCTGTTGGGAAATCCTTCCACCAATTTTCCACCTTCATTGCGCTGCATGACGATGACGCCCATATCGACCACTTGTCCGCAGACAAGGCTGTCTTCGCCCGGCTTTTTCAGTTCTCCGGGTTCACCTGAACTGGTGCTGCCTTTGTACTGATCGATGTGATACCCTTCGTCAAAGGTGCGGTCTGCACGGACGACGGTGCGGAAGAGTTGGTAGCCTGCCGTATCGTCAGGAGCACCCGGTGAAGGGCGTGTGCGAATGATTTGCCAGCCGACTGCATTGATGTCACCAGGGGTATCGCTCTTTTGTGTGAAGACATCGCGATCTTGGGGCATGCAAAAAAAGCGCAACCACATGCCTGCTTGGCCAAAGCGATAGTCGGCGGGATCGATGCTGTCCGTGTCGCGATTTGGCTGGGGCGAAAGCTCCAATGAATCACCTCCAGGTTTTTCTCCGGGTGCAGTGATCCAGCGGCCTGAGTTACTGCTGTCTGACAGCACGTCGATGGCTAGCCACGTTTCATCATCACGCTGCCGGATCAGAGCGGTTTGGAAGTCCTGCGTGAGCAGATCCATGACAAGCCGGGCGCGGGAGCTGCGATCCAGCAGACTGGTGGAGCCACGATAAAGGTGCCCTGCATTCAGTGTCCAAGTCGCCAGGAACACCGTGAACATCGCCGTCAAGGTGATGGCCAGCAGCAGCTCGATCAACGTGAAAGCGGAGGTTCGCGAACATGTGCATCCATTGGCGTGGACTTGCCATTCTTCAAAAAGCGATGCCTTCTGCCGGGAGTTCACGGGGTGGGTGTTACCGTCGGATCGCCAGTCGGTCCTGGGGTGGTGGATGGAATTACCGTGTCTGGAGTTACTGCGGCATTGCGCATGGATGCCTCTCCAGCGCGGAGCCGACGCGCGCTGCCGCCGATGGAGCCCAACAGACTTAGCACCACGACAGCAATCATCGCGACGACGCCAAGGGCCAGGATGACCTCGATCAGTGTGAAGCCAGAGACTGACTTTCGGTGTTGCGATTGGCTGCGGTGTTGCATGGCGTCATTCTACTCCTTTTCCAGGCCAGGAGGCAATTCGGAAACGAAGCCGTAGGCACTTACCCAGACGCCACGGATATCCTTTCGGTTAGAAAAAACGGGCATCCCTTCGGCGACACCGCCCAGCCCAAATCGGCAAACATAGGAGGATTCGGTGGCTCGCCCTGAACCCTCAAATTCGTAGCTCAAGCACTGGACTCCCGAAGCCCAGCCACTGATGGCCTCGGGGAGGCTCTCCATCTTTCCACTGTGGGGGCCAGCGGTGCCTTTGTCCGCCCACACGATGCCGGGTGGAAGTCGCTCAGGAAGTCCGACTGCATGCCACTCGTCAGAACCGGGTTCCGTTTCTGCGACAATGGTGACGGATCGCCAGCAGTAGTCTGGCTGGCTGGAATCCGCATGCACGAGCAGGCGCGCGTTGCTTGATCTCATCACGGCTACGAAACGCGCTTCGCGCACTTTGCTGCCGACGAACTGCTCTGCCGCGGCCATTCGTTCGCCGAGAGGAGTCTTGTTGAATGAGAGACCCGCCAGCAGCAGGATCGCGATGATTACCAAGACGATCAATTGCTCCAGGAGGCTGAAAGCGTGGCGTTGCACGCGATGGCGATTGTCCTGGAGACTTAGGTTCACAAAACTTCAGTGATGGTGGGTGTGCAACTCAGGATGATCTTTGTATCGACAGCTCCCATTGCGGGAGAGTTCATCACAGTGTGCCTCAATGCGCATGCTCTTCATCTGAGGCTGGAAGCCGAGCCTGCGAGTGATGCAGTCGTGCAGCAGCGCAATGTGTTCGTCTTCGAATTCGACGACTCGATCACAATCTAGGCAGATGAGGTGATTGTGCTGGGGCTTGTCCAGAAAGTTTGGATCGTAGTAGGTCTGATCTCTGCCTAGATCGACAACGCGGAGCAGACCACACTCTTGGAGCAGGCCGAGCGTTCGATAGACAGTCGCCCGAGAGACTGTCCGATCAATCGTGCGGACCATGTCCAGCAGTTCATCTGCGTTAAAGTGGCGATCCGTGGCAAAGGCCGCCTCAACGATCACATCCCGCTGACGGGTGTGCCGAAGGCCCTTGGTTGCCAAGTGCTCGCTCAATCGTTCCTGTATTCTTGCATCCATTCTTGCCGCAGACTAACCAGCATCGCGCCTGATGACAAGCGTGCGGTTTTTTTTGAGCGTTATGGCTGCCAGGGAAGTGGCAGGATCCAGTTAGGTTGCGAGTTTTTGAGCTGTAGGAAGAACCCGGTTTGGCTACGGAAAATCGGGGTGTTGTCAAAATTTGGCAGCTGTGTATCCCCGGCAGTCGTCCAGTATTTTAGGGGTGTGGTTGCATTCAAAAGGAAGAACGTCTGGTAATTCAGGGCTGCCCCAGCATCCGTGTCCTGCCGCCAAAGAAGAATCCGGTCGGCGGTAGCAAGTTGTTGGGAGCCGGTGAATCCATCGCTCAAGAGCATGGCGCGTTGAGAGGGGCTCTGCTCAAGTGGCCAGCCACCCGCGAGGAAGTGGGTGGCTGTGTTTGTCGGTAGCCCGAATGCGTTTGCCCGCAC
>CAZCAL010000220.1:0-7651 GCA_964496625.1 uncultured Verrucomicrobiaceae bacterium
GAAACCGCGAGACCCAAGGTTGCATTCAAGTCAGCGGTGGGTGGACGGAGGAGCGGATTGTGGGCTTCCTTGATGGAGAGAACACCCGTGCCAGGGCCCCAACCAATCGTGCCAACGCCGGGCAGCAGGCCGAACCAGTTGGCTACGAGGATGTAGATAAACAGCGTGCCAAGAAGTGGAAAGGCTAACTTGGTCTGCTTGGCGCCGATGATGCCTTCGACTTGGCCATACAGGAACTCGACGATGAACTCAAAAAAGTTTTGTGCCTTGTGTGGCACCAGGGTCATCTTGCGCGTTGCCTTTGAGGAAAACCAAAAAATAACGCCCAGCACGACGAGGGCCACCACAGCAGAATTCGTGATGAAGCTGAAGAACGGGATTTTTTGCACCAGTTCAGCCGCAGAACTGCTGACGTTGGCGATCAGCGGGTGTAGGGAGGCGGAGGTGGTGAAAAGGTGCGGCATGGCTAAGGAGTCGGTCGCAGGTTGGGTCCGGCGGGATAGACTGAATATCCCTTCAGGAGTCTCCCGCAAGATGAATTTGTGAAATTTTTCACAAAGTCGTGCGTTGCCCGAATTTGCGGGCCTAGAGCTTAATTAAGCCCTCTGAATAAATAGCCAAAATCTGGTCTCCTTAGCGAGGCAATATTTTTGGGCGCGAGTGGTTGCTTGCGTCTTGCCGCACGCCTAGCCAAAATTTCCATGAGCCATCGACTACGGACGCTGGATGTGCATGAATCGTCAAGGCTAGGCCTTCCACCAATCTGCGGGCTTTTCCCACGGATGAGGTGGCTCTCTGTCTCTTTCCGAGGCTGTCGAACCGCCGGTGGCTGGGTGTGGCTCACCTTCGGGCTCGTCATCCATCTCCATGATCAACTGAATGTGGGGTTCTGGGCGAGTGGTTCGCCGCCAGATCAGCCAGCCAAAGCTGCCGAGAAATCCCAGAACGAGGAAAAAGGAGGCTAGATTGAGCGCCATGAACCATTTGCCCGCCTCCACAAATTCAGGGCCGGTGCCAAGGCTGACATCGCCGCCGACTCCTTGGTGGGTGACCCATGCGATCAGGTTGAGGAAGGGCTGCATGCTCCCTGCTGCTTCTATTGGTTACCGCTGAGTGAGAGGCGCATCGGGATCATGCTGGAGAACTTGAAGCCATGGCGCTGGAAGAAGGCCTGGGAATCTGCGCTGATGCGGTCCGTCAGAAGCGTGATGCGTTTGAACCCTTTTTCTTTGGAAAAGCGGATCACGTGGTCCAGCAAAAGGCCGCCGTAGCCCTGGCCGCGATGCTGCGGATGCATGATCACATCCTCCAGGAGGACGACCAGACCACCCTCTGCAGTGCTGATGGTGAAAAGCAGATTGGCCATCCCGATGACCTGATGGTCGGTGCGAAGAACGAAAATTCGGCCGCGGTTTGGTTGCTCTAGGATAAGGCGGAGGCCATGCTCCTGCTTGCTCTGATCGGGTTCAAAGTCTTCCTCTTCATCAAACAAAGCCTTGAGGAGCTCCACCAACTGGGGGAGATCTTCGAGGGAGGCCGTCTCGATTCGCGGCTTGATGGCGGTGGATGTCATGGCGTTTGCTATGATAGCGGGGAGTGGGCCAGGGCCAAGAGAAAGATTCGTGATGATTCACGCATTTGACAAGTTGCCAGACCCTGTTAGTTTCGCGGCCCCCTTTCTGCCGTCCTTCGTGGAGCGGCGGTAAATTCAAAAAGCCTTTTCATCCTACCACTCCTATGCCTAAACGCACCTACCAAGCATCAAAGCGCACCCGGAAACGCCAATTCGGTTTCCGCGCTCGCATGAAGACCGTCAACGGTCGTGACATCCTGCGCCGCCGCCGTCGCGTGGGCCGCAAACGCTTGGTGCCGAAGGGCGTCGAAGTGCATTACGATCGCCACACGCAAAGCTAGGACCGCTGAAGCGGGCGTGCCCATTGACCCCGTCCGAACCGTCCTGGCTTTATGCGTTTGCCCTCAAGTTTGCGGCTCAAAGAATCGCGCCATTTTCAGCGCGTCCGCGAAAAAGGGGTATCGCATCCAGGGCGGTTTCTTGTCCTTGCTACCCTGCGGGATGAGGAAAGCCCAGAGTTCCTCTTTGGGCTGATTACGGGAAAAAAAATTGGCAAGGCCGTCACCCGCAACCGCATCCGTCGTCTTTTGCGCGAGATCATCCGGGCTCACCGCTCGGAGATTCAACCGGGCTATCACTTTGTCACCATTGCCCGCTGGCGTTCTCCGGATGCTACCTTGCAAGAACTTGAACAAGACTGGCTGCGGCTGGCAAAGCGGGCTGGTCTTTTGAAAAAGACACAGAGACCTGCCACATCAACCGCACCCAATGAATGAAATGGCTCGTCCGCATCTTGATTCGCGGCTATCAAAAGGTCATCTCCCCCGCTATCCACTTCGTTGGCGGGCCTGGTTCGGGTTGCCGATTTACCCCGACCTGCTCCGAATACTTTTTGCAGGCTGTGGAGACACACGGTCTCTGTCGCGGCGGTTGGATGGGAGTCTGGCGGATTCTGCGTTGCAATCCTTGGGGGGGGCAAGGGCATGACCCGGTGCCACCCGCGGGTTGCCCCCACCACAAAAGCGGTCCAGACTGAGACCCCCGCCGCCTGCTCCAAGGGCGGCACAAAATTGTAGTCGCGCAGTCGCAATATCGCTGCCACACCTCCACCCTCTCAATTTCTCTCACCCCTTCATTTCCCCCCCCTCGCTCATGGATCGCAAAGCCTGGTTAGTCGTTACCTTCTGCATTATCGGCATGGGGTTGAACATGTGGTATGCCAACAAGACGGCGGAGGCCAGACGTGCCTGGGATGCCGCCCACCCCGCTACTCCCCCTGCTGGTGCGCCGGCTACCCCCGGCACCGCCGCAGAGGCAGTTCCCGCGACGGCGACCACTCCTACGGCTACCCCTGGAGCAGTCGCTCCCGCGGTGACGGCCTTGCCAGAAGAAAAAGTCACCCTGACCCAGGGTAGCGCAAGTTTTGAGTTCACGACCCTCGGCGGCGGCGTGAAAGTCGCCAGCCTACAGGCCTTGGATCAGGTGACTTTGAACCAGCACGGCCGTGAGCCCATCGGTGCGCTTCGCCGAGAAACCGCAGGCATTGACTCGACCCCTTACAAGATCGTGGAGAAGTCAGAGAAGTCGGTGACCTTTGAGGGGAAAGGTGCAGACGGTCTCGTCGTTCGCAAATCATACAGCCTTGTTGATCCCGGCAGTGAAGGCTTCGATGAGCATCTCTTGAATCTGACCATCGACCTCCGCAATGAGAGCGCTGCGCCGATCAAATCCGAGGAGTTTTATCTGTATGCAGGTGCGGCGGCATCCATGCGACCTGATGAAATCCTCCACCCCGGTTTCTTCTGGAACGACGCCGGCAATGCAGACCACTACGAGTCAAGCTACTTTGCAGGTGGGATGATGAGCAGTGAGAAACCTGAATACCGCCAAGCCTACAACTGGATGCGATTTGGTGGTGTGATGAGCCGCTTCTACGCGCACATCATCTCCCGCACCGATGCGCAGGACAAGGCAGTGCCAGGGAAGCTCTGGGCACGGCGCTTTCTGGTGGATCACTCCACGGATGGTATGGCAGAGATCAAAGGGGCCAGCACAGACTATGGAGTCGAAGGTGCCGTCGGCCTGCCTCCAGTCGATCTCGCACCCGCAGCGACGCAGACCGGCACTTATCAGATTTACCTCGGCCCCAAAGAATACCAGCGCCTTCGCGATATCGGGCAGCAGCGGGATTTCGTCATGTTCTATGGCTGGTTCACTCCGATCAGTAAGCTGCTGACGAACATCATGCGCTGGATGCACTCCTTGAGTGGGAACTGGGGTGTCGCTATCATCTTCATGACTTTGCTCATCCGGATCTGCCTGTGGCCACTTCAGGCCAGTTCGCAGTCCAAGATGAAGAAGATGTCCCTCCTCGGGCCGATGATGCAGGAGCTGAAGACAAAGTACAAAGACGATCCGCAGAAGATGCAGACAGAGACGATGAAGCTCTATCGCGACTACGGCGTCAACCCTATCGGCGGATGTCTGCCCATGTTGTTGCAGATCCCGATTTTCTTTGGTTTCTTCCGCGTCTTGCAATACGCAGCCGAGCTGCGCGGGCAGGGCATCTGGTGGGTGACGGATCTTTCCATGCCAGACACCGTTGGGCATCTGATGGGCTATCCAGTCAACGTCTTGCCTCTCATCATGGGCGTCACGATGTATCTGCAAATGAAGGTCACCCCGCAGCCAGCGTCGGTGGATAAGAGTCAGCAGATGATCTTCAAGTTCATGCCCTTCCTGTTCTTGTTCTTCTGTTACAACTTCGCTGCTGCTCTCGCTCTTTATTGGTCCACTCAGAACATCTTTGGCGTCTTCCAGAGCTACGTCATGCGCCTCTACCAGAAAGAGCCCAAGCTTGAAAAAGTGGAGCGCGCCCCCAAGAAGGGACCACCCCCGCAAAACCCATTCTTTAACCCCATGGGCAACAAGGGGCACAAAGACAAAAAGAACCGTCCGCCACGTCTCGGTGGTGGGGGTTAGAAATCCAGTTTAGCCGAACGAGTCCAGTTGCAGCGCAACTGGACTTTTGGTTTCTGGGCGGATGGAATGACGGCCCAGGTCCGTTTGTCCTAAATTTGGGGATGGGCTGCGATTAGCCAAATTACCGGATTGAGTGGATCGGTTGTGTTTTGCAATCGCATTGCTCCTTCCGCAGCGCTTACCCGAATCCCTGAATTTTTCCGGTGGAGATTTAAGAGGGGGAAGACCGTTTTGATGCGGAACCCGCGCTGGAATCAACTTTTAGCCTCTGACCTACTCCGCCTGCATGGCGGCGGCGGTGGAGAGGAAGGACGGGGGGGCTTCGTCGTCGAGGATGCTGCGGAGGCCGGGGGGGACGAGTTGCTGATCGGAGGTGCGCAGTGTGTCAGAGATGCTGTCGATCTGAATGCTGAGATCGTCTGAGTCCATGCCGGTAAGGCCGGTCTCGCAGACGTGGTTGATCTTTTGCTCGGTTTTATCCAGTTCGGCGAGCGTGAGGTCGAGACTCTCCTGGGCACGATCAAAGTTCGCGAGCCGGTCATTCATCGTGGCGAGCTTTTCTTCGATGGACTTCACCAGTCGCTCTGGGCTGTGATCGCGAATGCGGGCGAGTTGGGATTCGGTTTCGGTCTTTTCAAACTCGATCTGACCACGACGGGTCGTGGACATGAAGCGCTCAATGCCTGCCTTTTGGTGCAAGAGCTTCAGGAAGAGCCAGAGCATCTTGTCCAGGGACTCGGTGCGGACGTTATTCATGCAGGTGCTGCCAGCGGCTCCGTCGAGCGTTTGGCGGAGGCTGAGAAGCTCTGTGCAACGGACGCGGAGCTTTAGGAAGCGTGTGGCATCGTCGTCGGAAAGGAGGTGCATGATCTCCTGGAGCTTTGCCTGCTGCTGGCCGCGGGAGAGGGCTTGGTCTTTGGTCAATTGCTCCCCTTGGAGCACGTTTTGAAAGCGTGGATTGGTGCCGAGGAAGCCGAGGTAGGCGATCTCTACGGCGGCGACTCCGGCGAGGACTTCAGGATTGCCTGAGAGCAGGGAAAACGCTGCCCCCGCGCCGAGCACTAGAAGGTTCCAGTGCCACTTGAAGGCGCGTGTCAGCATGCTGCCGAGAGACTTGGCCATGATAAGGAAAGCGTCCGTTACCCCTCTCAGGTAGAGGTTTCAAGCGGATCTAGCAGGGCCATGACGGCATTCACGCTGTCTTGGAAGGACTTGGTGCGGTGAGTCTCCAGTGATGGGCGATCTGGCGGAGCGATCTTTAACCGGTGCAAAATCGTGCCTGGGGAGCGGCTGAGGATGAAGAGTCGATCCCCCAGATACACGGCCTCTGCGACATCGTGGGTGATAAAAAACACCGTGGCTTCGAGGCCTCGCCATAGCTCGATGAGCAAGTCCTGCATGCGGTGGCGCGTGATGGGATCGAGCGCGCCAAAGGGCTCGTCCATCAAGATGATGCGTGGCTCAAGAATCAAGGTGCGGGCGATGGCGACGCGCTGGTTCATACCGCCGCTGAGTTCGTGTGGGAACTTATGAGCGTCCTTTTTGGGATCGAGTCCGACCCTCTGAATCCAGTCGAGCGCCCGAGTTTTGCGGTCTGCCACGCTGACTTCTGCCATCTCCAGGCCGAAGCTGACGTTTTCTAGGACGGTGCGATTGGGGAAGTTGGAGTAATCCTGGAAGACCATGCCGCGATCAGGCCCTGGGCCGGTGACTGGTTGGCCATTGACGGTGACGGTGCCAGTGGTGTGCGGGAACTGAGGGCTGAGCCCCGCGATGATGCGCAGGATAGTGCTTTTCCCGCAACCGCTGGGGCCGAGGATGGGGATGAATTCGCCGACGTTGGGAAGGTCTTCGATATCGAAGTTTACATCTTTGATGGCGGTGAAGTTACCTTTGGGCCCACCTGCGTAGGTTTTGGAAACCCCTTTGAACTGCACGACCTTGGGTGCGTCTAGTGCTACGGGCTCGTAGGTCTCCAGGGCACAGGGGGCTTCGCCGGGTTTGAGTTCAATCTTGGACATGCTTCACATGGGGAAAGGCGTAACGCTGGATCGACTGAATGAGGCGGTCGATGCCATAGGCCAGGAGGGCGATGATGATGAGGCAGAGGTAAATATGCTCGCGAGGTCCCTGACGCTGGCTGATGGTGATGAGGGCTCCGAGTCCACGCTTGGCGTTGATGACCTCCGCCAGCATGATATAACCAAAGGCGAGGCCAAACAGTAGGCGCAGGCTGTTCACCATGTCTGGCAAGGCCAGTGGTAGCAGGACGTGGCGGATGGCCTGATGATTCAGGATCGGATACCAAAGCAGGGCACCGATAAAAAACCCAACCACGGCACGAGTGGCGAAGGCGGAGATGATCACGGACTGTTCTGGGGCGGCAGCACTCTCGGTGCTGCGCTCCAGAAGGAAGGCACCAAGGGAAAAGCCCAGCGCATAAATGGCACCCGCGATGCAGGCACCAATGATGGCCTTTTTTCCCAAGCGCCGGGCACCGAGGGTGTATGCAGTGTCAAGATAGCGATCTGGCACTGCCTGTACAGCGGACGTTGCGTCAAAGAGCACAAAGGCGACGGAGGCAAGGAAGATGAACATGACCTTCTGCATTTCGTCGATGCCAAACCACATCAAGGTGAGGGGAATGAGTGCAGCGATAGGGATGTTGCGCCCGAAGAGATTTAGCGGTTTGAGGAAGGCATTTACCCGCAGGTAGCTGCCAGCAATTACCCCCAAAGGTAGGCCGATCGAGACGGAGATCAGGAAGCCCCCAAGCACGCGGCTGAGGCTCGCGATGGCGCTGAGAGTCAATGCCCGATCAAACCATAGCGAGGGGAAGGAGCCAAAGGTCTCCTTGATGCTAGGCAGGTTGTAGGCATTGACAATGCGCTCTCCAGTCTCGCCCATGGTGAGGATATGCCAAAGTCCAAAGACCAAGGCCACACACAAAAGCGATAGCAGTGCGGACTCTCCCATAGTCGGTGCATCGCGAAGGATAAACCAGCGCCGCCACCATTTGGGCGGTGCTGGAGTTTCTTTGGCAACGACGGGCGAGGAAGCCTCCGGAACCTTCTCGGGCGACGGAGATGGCTCGGC
>CAZCAL010000221.1:0-7644 GCA_964496625.1 uncultured Verrucomicrobiaceae bacterium
CGAGCGGGCGGACGAGGCGGAAGCCCAGCCAAGTTGCGTCGGTGAGATACCAGATGCTCTTTGGCAATTGAGGGTCCTGCTGCTTCCACTCAGGGCCAGACTCGCGCCGCGCTGCGCTGCGGAGCATGTAAGCGTCGTCATCGTAATGGCCACCACGCGCAACGTGTGGGTACGGAGTCTTGGAGCGAACCCAGTTGTTTTCGACCACTCCGCCAGCGGCTTTTTCTGCCCAGGTCTTGTAGGTGTCTGGGTAATACTGGTCCAACGTCCACTCACAGACGTTGCCATAGATGTCGTAGAGGCCCCAAGGGTTCGGCTTTAGCTTGCCGACCTTGCTGTACTGGAGGTTATCGACGTGATCGAAGTACCATGCATAGTCCTTCAGTTGGGCAGCATCATTGCCAAAGAAATAGGCGGTCGTGGTGCCTGCGCGCGCTGCGTATTCCCACTCAGCTTCGGTAGGAAGGCGATAAAAGTGTCCGGTCTGTGCGCTCAGCCATTCGCAGTACTTATTTGCTGCGTGTTGCGTCATGCAGATCGCAGGGTAGCCATCGCGGCCCATGCCAAAGTCCATCGGCTGGTAGGGTGGGGTGGGCTGGCTGATGAGCGTATCAATCTTGTCGTCCGCCTTCCACACCTTGCGGGAGCCATCCTTGTTGCGGCCCTCTGCGGTCAACATGAATGGCTCGTATTCATCCCAAGTGACTTCGTATTTACCCATCCAGAAGGGCTTGATTTTTACCTTCACCTGCGGGCCTTCATCCTCAGAACGATCAGCCTCTGACTCTGGGCTCCCCATCAGGACTTCGCCGCCTTTGATCGGAACCATCGAAAACGGTGCATCGGTGCGCGGGACCTTCGAGTCGTAGGGCTTCATGTCCGCCTCCGCCTTTTCCTGAGCAGTCTGAACAATAAAGGCGTGAATCTTTTTCACCAACTCCATCGTGTCGGGATTGTTGGTCGCAGCTTGGGCCTTTTCTTTCGCCACAAGCTTCACGTCCTCTGGCCAAGCAGCCCCTTGCTCAATCCATGCCTTGAGAATGGCCACTTCTTCCTTCTTCAGTGGGCCGCCACTCTTCTTGGGTGGCATCAAATCATCTTCGTCTTCAGCTAAGGTCGTTAAGTGATAGACGGCGCTTTTTTCCAGATCAAACGGCACGATGTTGGGCACATTTTCGCCCGTCTCCATCGCCTGCTTCTTGGTTGAAAGGATGAAGTCTCCCTTATCCTTTTCAGGGTTGTGACAGGACACGCAATTTTGCTCCAGGATGGGCTGGACGTGCTTCACAAAATCGATGCGCGTCGTCTGCTTTAGCGTTACGCCTTCTGGCCATGCCGCACCTTGCGCGATCCAGTTTTTGAGAACGGCGATCTGGCCCTTGTCGAGACGCCCTTCCTTGGGCGGGGGCATTGCCAGATCATCGTCATCCGGTAGCTCCAGGGTGGTGAAGACGCTGCTCTTGGAGGGATCGCCAGCAGTGATGCCCACGGCGTCTTCGTTGCCCTTGAAGGCAGCATCTTTGGTATCGACTCGCACATCGCCCTTGTCCTTGTCTGGTCCATGGCAATGCACGCAGGCAGCTTCCAGGATTGGTTTGACCTGTTTATTGAAATCAACCTTCGCTGCATCTTCAGCAACGGCTGTCAGAAATGCGGAGATGGAAAGGGCGGGGACGATGAATCTTGCAGAAACCATCGCCGTTCGTAACACAAGGTTTCAGCCTTGTCTAGAGCGGAGGGAAGGGTGGAATGAGGCACTTATACAAAGTACAGCCGTTAACGGAAAGGACGCACAAAGACCAGCGTAGGTGTCAAAGGTGCGCGCAAGAATTCGGGTGCCTGCGATGACGCCCCTCAATGACTTTGGCCGCTGATCGGTCGGGATGGTTAGCCTGGATCAAGTTCTGGGCTTGACCTGAGGGTGAAAAGCTGGTGCTGTAGAGTTTCAACCGTACGCATCCTAGCCGACTAACCTCGTTTCAACCTTCACTGTCATGAAATCTCGTCGATCAACGCTCGTTCCACTGATTGCAGTGGTCCTTTGTTCTTTCTGTCTGCGTGCTGCGGCGCAGGAATACCACAACTGGACAGACAAATCTGGACGCAAGGTTGAGGCCACGATGCTGGGGGTGGACACAGCTACGGCCTCGGTCAAAATTAAGACCAAAGATGGGCGTGAGTTCAGCGTGCCCATCGCAAATCTCAGCGCTGAAGACGTCACTTACGCGAAGGCAAAGTGGGAAGAAATGAAGTCAGGTGCTCCTGCATCCGCACCGTCGGCCACCCCTGCAGCCCCTGCCACGCCCGCCGCGCCTGGAGCTACGCCTCCCCCGGCTGCGCCTGCACCGGCGGCGCCAGGGAAGCCCGCGCCTCCACGTCCGGCATTGACAGTCTTACCTGCGGCGAAGTTTAAGATACCCTCCGCCACTGAGTATCTGCGTAGCGTCAAAAAGGTCCGTCCCCGGCTGCTGCAAACTGCCGAAGGCTGGGCCTACCTGAAGAGCATGATGGCCAGCGATCCTGTCATGACCAAGATGCTGGAAAACATCAAGGCCTCCGGCGAAAAGCTGCTGGAGACTCCCGAACTCACACGTGTTTATGGTGAGCAGCGCAGCACCGTCACTCCTGGATCAAAGGCAATCTATCGCATCGCGCAGTTGGGCGTGCTTCACTACATGGATGGAGATCCTCGCTGGAAAGATCGCGGTGTGAAGGAGTTGAACGAACTCTGCAATTTCCCCGATTGGTATCCTGACGAGGCTGAAGTGACCGCAGATTTTGTGATCGCCTGTTCCTTGGCCTGGGACTGGTTTCGCGATGGCCTGAACGCGCAGCAGGTGACAAAGATGAAGCAGTTCATCTCAGAAAAGGGGGTCGATGTGCTCGTAGCCCACCTCGATGGAGAGCCCCCACCTGCAACGGCACGTGGACAACAACCAGGTGCCTCTGACACCAAAGCAAAGCCAAAGGCAGCCCCAAAGAAAAAGGAAGAAGGCGACAAGGAACCTGAGGCCGCTGACATGGCCGTCGCTTCGGCTGCCATGATTGCAGGGCTTGCTTTTATTGACGACGATCCAGCGATGGCGAAGAAGGCGGTGGATGCTGCGGCGAAGGTGTTTGGTCGTGGAATGCTGCGTTTTGCTCCAGCGGGGATTTGGCCAGAAAGCATGGAGCAAGGCGACGTGGTGATGGATTACGCGGTGATGGTCTTGCAATCCCTGCGCACCGCAGTCGGCAATGATTTTGGGTTCAGTATGCTGGAGGGGATCCCGCAGTCAGGTGCCGCACGGATGCAGCTTGTGGGAACATCAGGGCAGCTCTTCAATTACGGTGATGCGCGTTCGGCGACTTTGTCGCGCAAGTGGGTCTCCAGTTGGCTCGCTGGCATGCATGGGAATCCCGGCATCCCGGCGGTTACCGCAGGGGCAGTGCAGGGACCTGATACGGCTTTCCTCGGGTTGGCTGGCTTCTTTATCTACAACAACCCTCATGCAGCAGGTCAAGGCGTGGCGGATACCCTGGACTACGTTGTGCCGGGAGGTAGTGTCGCTGCGCTCCGTTCCGCCTGGAATGACCGCAACGCCCTCTATGTCGCTGTCAAAGGGGGAGACAACAATGAACCCGCGGCGCAATTGGACATTGGCTCGTTTGTTTTGGACGCCGGTGGTCAGCGTTGGGCGGTAGAATTGGGTGCGGAATCAGATCGCGTTTCAGGTGCCAAGCCAGGCGGAGATCGTGCAAAGCGTTACGCCATCTATCGCGAAGCGACGGAAGGCCAAAACACCCTTTACATGGGCGAAAACCAGAAGCTTGATGGCAAATCAACGATCAGTTCACAGCTCTCCACCCCAGAGCGTGGTTTTGCGATCGTGGACATGTCAGATGCCTACTCGGCCGCGAAGGATACCCTCCGCGGTGTGATGATGGTGCGCGGCGCACAGCCATATGTGCTGATCCAAGACGAATACAAGCTCAAGGGCAGTGCTCCGGTCATTTGGAGCATGCATACCAGAGCAGAAGTCGCCGTGAACGGTAATAAAGCCACCTTGACTCAAGCAAAGCAGACTCTCACGATGCAGGTCATCTCGCCAGAGGGCGCGACCTTCACCGCAGAAGATCCACCGGAGCAAAAGGAGCCCCTCGGAAGCCTGAACGGCGTCAAGGTGCTGAAGATTACTCTTCCTGCATCGAAAGGGGAGACCCGCATTGCCGTGGTCGCCACTCAGGCACCTGAAGTTCCTGCCGTTCCGTTGATGCCGCTGGCGGAGTGGACCCCGAAGAAGTAGCGCTACTTCATTGTGCGCCGCCGAATCCGTCGGCTTGCTGACCATGCAATCAGCAAGCCCACGGCAGCGATGCTCCACTGCCAGTGCTGGGTCGGATTCGGCTGGATATCAACGGTGCGCGAAACATCGCCGCAGATAAGGATCTGCCATGGCGTGGGGGGCTTCTTTTCGGGGCCTCCCGTCGTCCACATCAGGATGTCGTGGGGAGTGGATTGCGGCCGGACAAACTGCACCGTCAGGCTTTTGGGCGCGTACTCCCAGACCGCTGTTAGCAGCCCATGGGGCCGATCTGCCCAGGTAGGATCTTCTGGCACCGGGGCAGTGAGATCTGGCTTGGTTCGGTGCTCAAAGACCAGTGGGGCCAGCTCAGTCCACGTCGTTTCATGGCCACCGTCTCTGACAAAAAAAGCATCGCTCATGATCAGGCGGGCCGCTTCTTCGTCGGCGATGAGGGGATTGTCCTCATAGTCTGCGGTGAGTTCTACCTTCACCCAGCCAGGCTTATCCAGGCGCACTCTTGCCTCGAGAAATTCCGCACCATGACCAAACGCAAGCAGGGGGGCCATGACGGCTCCCCCTGCGAGAATGATGGGTGCGAATGAAGCGAGGTTGAGCATTATTTCTTCACGTTCCAACGCAGGACACGGCCAAAAATGTTCCATTCGGTTTCCAGAATGTTGCCATCTTTATCAAACGTGATGCCGTGTGGGGAAGTGACCGTGCCTTGGACCCAGTTTTTCGGCTCCACCTTCGGCGTGTTCGTCTGGCCAGCGGTGTTGTTGGCACCGAGATCAGCCACCAGTTTGCCTTCCTTATCCCAGACAGAGACGCGACCCGCGATCTCAGCGACGCACATGAGGTCGCCATGAAACGAGGCGCTGCTTGGGCGGCGGAGACCTTCACTGGCGACGACGCCGATGAGGTTGCCGTCGAGATCGAGGTGAAGCATCCGGTTATTGCCGCGGTCACAGACCAGGATGCGTGCTGGTTCAAAGCGGTTGTCGATGAAGATCTTGTGTGCGTTTGCCAGCTTTAAAGGTTCCACGGGGCCGCCGAAGACCGTCTTGTATTTACCGGTTTTGTCGAAAACAAAAATCCAGCTCTGGCCGTAGCCATCCACCACATAGATGTCGCCATTGGGGGCCACATCGCAGTTTGTCAGAGCCAGACCTTTCGGTCCCGCTTTGCCTTCAGGGAAGGCGCTGGTCGGGATTTCCATCACCACGGTGCCGTCCAGCTTCGCCTTGATCACACGTTTTTCACCCAGGACTGCGCCGAAGATGAATTCCTCGTCGCCGTCCTTGCGGATCACAAAGCCATGCATGGATTGTGGCAGTGCCAGTTCCTTGATGAACTTACCGTCTGGACCATAGACCTGAATCCCTGCGTCCTTGTTTTGCACACTCACATAAAAGTTCCCGGCTGCATCCACGCGGATTTCGCCATGGCCATTGCCGATTTGCTCCTTGCCTGGAGGCGGCGTGATGAAGTTCGGCACAAATTCATAGCTCAACTCAGCCAGGGCAGAGCCGCTGAGCATGGCGAGGACAGATAGGAGAAGGAAGGTTGGTTTCATAAATAGGTGAGGCCTTTGATTGGAGCGGGAAATGCCCGAATCGTCAACCTTTGTGATTGCGTCGGTAGCGGGCAGTGAGAATACGACAGGCCAGGGGTGGGTTATTTCAGGCTTGTCAGCGGATACCCCACTAAGCGGCGACGGATGAGGTCACTGGCTTCGTTTCCCCCCCCCCGGACGGATCCAGCGCGAAGTGATCCGCGCAACGCTAGGTCGGCTCACTCAAGGAGCTGCTCGATTCGCGATCTCGCGGCGTCAACATCCATAGAGCGGACTTTATCGCCGATCCGTTCATCGCCGGTGATCCTCGCCAAAATTTCGATTGCCTCCTCAGCTCTAGGGGACTTTTGCCTAGCCATTGCTTTGACGAACTTCGAGATCAGGTTCGATCCATACCTTTCGGAAAGTTCATGCCAGAAGGCAAACGACAGTGCATACCCTGGCGCGTATCCGTGCTTCTTCATCCCGCGATCCAGTCTGCGCCAGTGCAAGACGCTGGGGGGTAGCACTTGGAAGACGGACAGAAGATCCACCGCCTTGACGTCACCCATCTGCGCGGGGGAAAGCCTGTCCCGGAAGTCTTTGGGCAGCCCGTAGATACTCCACACGCCCAACTCCGCCAACCCATCCCCGATGAAGCGGTTTCGAGGGTCTACGTAGAGTGCTAGGTTCGATACAATGGTCGATTCCGTCCACTCATGCGCGGTGGTCCTCATGAACTCGCCGCTTTCCCATACGTCCTTGAAGCAAACCCAAGTAGAATCATAGCCCTGGGCGGGGACCGTCAGGTAAAGCACATCCTTCTCTTTGCGTGCCGAATCCAGGATCACTGCCATCCGAACTGGTTCGAGACCAAGCACGGATCTCACCCCGGCGCGGCAGCGCACCACATCCGCATGCACCTGGCGTGCCAGAGGCTCTTCTCCCTCCTTGTAGAACACTGCAACGCGGGAGTCACCGAAATTCTTCATGCCAGAGACAGAGTGCAGCCTGACGGATTTCGCATGGCCGCTGAGGGTCATCGTGAAGCCCATCCGTAATTCGACCCCCTCTTGGTCGATGCGAAATGGAGGGTTCGTCCGCAAGAGCTCCGAATCGATACGAATCAGTATCTGTCCTGCCTCGTCACTCTTGAATACAACCGGCTTCGGCGAGGCATCCACAATCAAGCTGGCACCGGGGACGGGCTTCCCAGTTTTTCCGTCAGCCAAAAAGACCGGAAACTGGCCCATCCGCTTCGCTGGCACCCCCATCCTGTTGAACGCCACAAAGAGGTCCTTGTAGCGGGGTGCCCCCGCGGTGCAACTGGCCAGCAACGCGATGGCAACAATCGACAAGAGTCTTCTGCAAGCGGCGGGATTCATCACTTGTGACTCAATGTTTTAGGTAGCTGCATTTTCCCCCTTTGGTCTTTTCAATTCAAGCGGTCACGTACGAACAGTTCGTTGTGAAGTGATGATGGTCGTTGATGTTGCGAATGCGAATCTACACGGCTAGCTGGTTATCGATATCCGTCTCAGGATTTTGGAATCTTGGAATAGATCCGCGTGTTGCGGAGGGTCCCCTGCAAGTTCCGCCGGTCATTACGGAGGGTGCCTTCGAAATCGAATCCCGCCCGCACGGCGAGTCGCCAACTGGCGGTGTTGAGCTCGTCGGTGGTTAAGAAGACGCGAGATGCGCAAAGATGATTGAGTGCCTACTCGCTCAGGGCAGTTACTCCCTCGGTAATCAGTTCTTTTCCGCAAAAGCAGGTCCTCCCCCAATAGCCGACTTCAAAATAAC
>CAZCAL010000222.1:0-7615 GCA_964496625.1 uncultured Verrucomicrobiaceae bacterium
GGTGCAGGGGCAGTTGCCTCTTGTGTTCTGGGACGAATTTGATTCGGGACGAGGGGAGGCTCCACTCGTCTGGCTGAAGGAGTTTCTTGCGCCGATGCAGGACGCTAAATTTCTCGCCAAGGGCAAGGAGCATCCCTTCGGGAAGTGCATCTTTATCTTCGCGGGCGGCACTAGCACGACATTCAATGAATTTGACCAGTCAGGTGTTGGTGATGACGCCTTCAAAAAGGTCAAGGGGCCCGACTTTGTCAGCCGACTGCGTGGGTTCGTGAACATCAAGGGACCGAATCCCATCGCCGGGGAGCACGACGAGGTGCATGTGGTGCGGCGTGCACTCCTGCTGCGTTCCTTCATCGAGCGCTACCACCGAGATGTTATCCATCCTGATTCAGGGGAACTCATGATGCATCCGGCGGTGCTGACGGCTTTCCTACAGGTGAGGAAGTATTGTCACGGTGCCCGCTCCATGGAGTCGATTATCAGCCTCAGCCGTCTGCACGAGAGCCGACATTTCGGCCCTTCCGAGCTGCCGGCTCCAGAGGTGGTGCATCTTCACGTCACGGCAGATTTTACCCAAATTGTCAATGACCAGACGCGGGTTCATTTTGGTCCACCGGACATTGAGAGGCTTGCCACTATCATGCATGAAAGCTGGGTGAGGCAGAAGATCGGCGCTGGCTGGACAAAGGGCGACCAGCCTGGTCGTGATCCCGCCAAGAAGACGGATTCTCGCCTTGTGCCCTATGGCGAACTCTCCCGAACCGAGAAGGAGGACAATCGGACGCCCGCTCGATTGACACTCTTGCGCATGGATAAGCTCGGTTATCAGGTCCGGCGTGTTGATGAAACCGACCCGTCGTCAGTCATCGATCTTGCCGCTGAAACGGAGTCCCGCCACCGCATCGCCCAGTCGGAGCACCGCCGTTGGATGCGGGAAAAACTGCTAGCCGGAGTCAGCTTCGCCGCGCACACAGACGATCCATTCCTCCGTCATGCTGATCTTCGGAAGTTCGACCAGCTTCCCGGTTTCGAGCAGAGACTCGATTACGGCATCGCTGAAGCCATCGTGCAGTTCTTCAAGGAAGAGGGGCTAGTGATTGTGAAGAAAGAAGGGAACGCCCCATCACCTGCGGTCAGCATCGAATAAACCAGCCCTGACACACAGGACATCAGTAATGAGTGACGCCGCCCACCCCGAACCCGCTGACTGCTACCATGACTGGGCCTTCATCAGCTACAGCCACAGACTAAATGATGAAGTTAAAGTGGAGACAAATGAAGAGGACCCTCCGAGATAGCGCATCGGTGTTTACCCTTCGCGTGATAAGATTTCATTGTTCCGTCGAAACATTTGAAGCCGAATTTTGAGTCGAGAGTTGAGAAAAAATGAGTCGAACAGAATCCCATTAAATCCACATCCTGCCATGCCCACATCCAAACCGCTTCCCATTAAGACATTCGTCTCTCATTGTGTGGACGACAAGGCGTTCGTCTTTGAAGTTTGTGATCTTCTTGCGCCTTATCTCGAGAGGGCCAAAATGTTTTGTTTTGAGGAGCATCCCTCTGTGACGGGGGATCCACGGGACAGGATGATGAAAGAAGCTTCGAAGGCTGATCTTGCACTTATCTTTGTAGGGGCTCGATACGACAAATGGATGTGTGCTGAAGCGGGTGCCCTGATCGCAAATGCAAAATGCCCGAAAGTGATGATCGCCATTGACGGCACGAGCTCCTATGGGGCGCTACAACAACACGTCCTAGAGATTTGGGGGAACAAAGCTGAGTTCATACCAGATGCGTTTACGACACTGTCAGGTCGGGAGCAACCATCCGCGTTTGTTTGTGCGAAAGAAATTCATAGGGTGTTGATGAGCTCCAACGAGTCAGCTGGAAGCCGGTTGAAGGGACTGCCACAATGGAATGACGAACACATGCGCTACGGCCTGCCGGCTCGTGCGAATGTCTTCAGCTACGAGAAGGATATTATTGAGTTTTATGTAGCCAGCCTGTTGCATGATCGGGAGCGAATGGACGTCCAGGAACCACCCGGTAATTGGGTGGAGCAGTCCCGCAAAGAGAGCATGAACGCCATTAAACAGAAGTGGCCGGCGGAAAAAGTATTGGAGAAAACTACCAACGAGCGATTCGCCCCCCAATGGCCATCGGTCACACGACTCAAGCATCGAGTGCCAAATCCGCTGTTGGAGGCGATTAGCGTCGATGGAGGCGCAAGAAATGGCAAGGACGGATCAGAGGTGAGTGCGGCTGCGCTATTGGGTTTGGTTGCTCCAGGTGGGCCGTTAACCTTTCCTGAAGCTGGACCTCGCAGTGAGCTAGCTTGGCCTGACAAGGCACCGAACAACGGCACACTCAATGTGGCTGTGCTGGTGGGAGGGGGCATCGCGCCAGGGATCAACGCGGTCATCGATTCCATTGTGCAGCGCCACTATGCCTACGCCTACGCCAAACAATATAAGGTGAACGTCTGGGGCGTGAAGAACGGACTGTTAGCGTTTAATTCCGATCGTGCGCTATCCACAGACGAGGGTAACCTGATGGAGCTGACGCCGGTCATTACCGGCCCACACGCGACGTTAGGCGGCTCAATGCTCGGGACCGCCCGCGACGACGAATTACTGGATGATAACAAGCATCTGCGGTCTGTGCGGCTGAAGACGATAGCACAGAGACTTCGGGAAAAGAATATCAACATTCTCTACGTCATCGGCGGTGACGGCAGCATGCACGCTGCTCACGCCATTTGGTATCAGGTCAACCTTCTGGAAGACAGACGGAGAATGAGCGTGGTGGGAGTTCCGAAGACCATGGATAACGACATCCTATGGATGTGGCAGTCGTTTGGCTTCCTTTCCGCTGTGGAGGAGGCACGTTGTTTTGTGGAGAGGATGCACACAGAGGTTCGCTGCAATCCGCGGCTCGGCATTGTGCAATTTTTCGGCTCGGATTCCGGTTATGTTGTCAGTCACGCTGTGCTGGCCACTGCAACCGGGCATGCTATGCTCGCGCTGATACCTGAGGTAAAATTTAGCATTGTGGGAGTCGCCAACTACATCAAAGATCGCCTCCGATCAAGAGACTCGCTGCCCCCAGATGTCGCACCAGTGGACCCGCGAATGCCCCATGGTCTGATCGTGCTGGCAGAGACCGCCATCCCTGTCGATGCCCGGGAATGTCTCGGTATCAAGGAGGCACCCAAAGATCTACCGATGCTTCGGGGTTACTACGAGGAACTGGCTTGTTGTTTTAAGCTGCCGGAGGGCTGCAGCTCGGTATATCCCAACAGGAAAGATGCATCATCCTGCCGTGAACCCACCTATGTGACGAAAGGCGAGTTGAAGGCAATCAATGACTACTTTGACTCCAGGCAACACGTCCATGGGCAAACCAGTGATGATCTGCGAAATGTTGGAGTGAAGATCCTTCGGACAACGCTGGCGTATATCTTGCGTAATCAGGTCATGGCCGTGCCCGATAACGGCCCCGCCAGAGGTGAAGAACCGGATTGGAGTAGGCTGCGAACCGTTACCATTGAGCCCCGGTATTTGGTGCGTGCACTGGAGCCAAGCACATTGGACATCATCAATGGCCAAAGACTCGGCCTTCACGCTGTCGATGCTGGAATGGCAGGATATACTGACTGTATGGTCAGCCAATGGCTCACTGAGTTCGTTTATGTTCCGCTGGAGCTTGTCGTGCTGGGCCGCAAACGCATACCGCCGAAAGGGATGTTCTGGCAGTCGGTTCGGGAGAAGACGGGGCAACCAGATAATCTGGTGACGCCTTACATCCAACCATCGCCCTAGTCCGACAGTGAGTAGATGAATAGCGTGTCTATCACTTTGAACTCTTCACCGACAGGAGCGCGGATTTTTGCGAATTAAGTGATCCACATGGCTCAGCATTCGGTGCCGGAGGAAGTCCTTCTACTTGTTGTATTGGGAGCAGGCAGGATAGTCGGCGCGCATCGACCAAAGCGGCGGGTGACCTGACTAACCCGTCAGCTCTGCTTCGGCGAGCACTGTCTTGAGAAGGCCCTGCTTATCCTGAACGGCTGCAATCTTCAGCCAACGCCGCCGCCGATTGGCGAACCCGACGGCATTGGGACTGAGTTGCGCCAGGCGGCGCAGCAGGACAATGCATGAGTCAATCAGAGTTGCATCGCCACAGACGATCAGCCCCGCCCGCGCCATCGCCTGGTCATCCAGGGCTCGGTAATGATCGGCGCATTGTTCCAGCTTGCGGCTGGTATTGCGGATCACGGTTTCAAAACAATCGCGGGCGGCAGTGGAATCGTTTGTGGCGAGCCGCCCCAGGCCCTGTGAGGTCAATGCGGTGTCATTGTATCGCGGGAAGTCAAAACTCGCGGACGTGTCCAGTGCCTCCACTGCGGGTAGGATCTGATCCATTTGCAGAAGGCCTAGCCCGAGGAACATCCATGCGCGACAATTAATCTCTGGACTGTGCAGCGAGGCGGAAACACTCAGTGCCTCTTTGGCCGTGTTAATTGCCTCGGTCGGGCGACCGGCGTCGAGAAGCAGTCGGGCGAGAGTTGCGAGTCGCAATCCTTCCTTGAAAAGATAGCCATGCGTATTGTGGGGGCGGAGACGGCGTGCAATGTCAATGGAGTCCTGACAAAGCCGGATGGCACGATCCGTTTGACCGAGTTCAGCCAGTCGGCCCGCGAGATTGTGAAAATCGATCCCAATGCCATCGGTGTCTCCGCGCTGGCGGTCGATCTCCAGGGCGCGTTCATGACAGGCAATCGAACGCTGGGTTTCGCCCAAAATGTCCAAGGTCGCTCCGAGATTACTGAGCCACACAGCCTCTGAGCCAAGGTCCGGAAGACGGTGTTTAGGACTTCTGACCAACTTCAGTGAGGTCTCAAAGCAGGTAACGGCCTCGCGGGCTTCGCCGAGGTTACGATGGCAGATGCCGAGCTCTCCGACAACTGAAGCCTCGAGCGGAGTGCCAGTTAGCGGCACCACGAGTTTGGTCAGGAGATCCGCGTGCATGCGGTAGTGTCCCCAAGCACGGAGGTAGTGGAAGCCGATGGAGGAAATAATATACCAAGCCTCTTCGAATTCTCCTGCGGCGAAACGGAGGTCAAACTCCGCGAGTTGCGGCAGCAGGTCATCAAGCGATTTCCATTGTTCAGCGGCTTTTCGGATCTGCTTGAAGTAGTCTGCGCCACGCATTCGTAGAGTGCGGGCGTCGAACGAGGCTGCGCCCGAGGTCTCGGCTGAAAGGGTGGCTGGCAACAAGCTCAGTGCATGCTCCGTATCCATCGGGTGAAGGAAATACCGCCCGGCCTCTTTTCTGACGAAGAACATATTGGCGAGACGATTCAGCACACGAGCACTGTTTACCACGGGAGACCACGGCTGAAGCAGAAAGTCGATTGCATTGGCCGTGACGGGCCTGCCGTAGATGGCGAGTGCCTGCATCACTTGCTGCGCCTGTGGATCGAGTCGGCTGTAGGCTTCTCCGACGAAGGCTTCAACCACCTTTTCGGGAAGGCACCCTCCAGCGTGCTCTAGCACTTCCTCGATGGTGGCGGCTCGGTCGTTCGACAGGAGTCCGACGAGGGCCTCCAGTGCTTTGGGGTAGCCGCCGGTCAACTCCCTTAGCGTGCCGAGCAACTCGGCGGGCGCGTCTCTCAAGCCCAAACTTCCGTCGTGATCCATCTCGCGCAAGATATTCTCCGCATAGGGCGAAGGGAGTCCGCTACCTATCTCTCGCAGAGATTGCCGCCCCGGCTGCACCATCGAGAAATCCACAGGGGCAACCCGCGTGGTGAGTATCACCTTCACGGAGTGATGAGGACTGGTGAGCACCGTGATGAGCAGTTCCCGAAGGCTATCGTCGGTCAGCCTCCTGGTCTCGGGTTCGATAGCGTCTTCAAAATTATCCAGAAGAAGCACTGTGCAACCGTTGGGAAAGGCATCGAGAAGCGCGAGCGTCTTGTCGTGCAGACTGACGTCCGCCTTCTCGTAAAGCCCGCGCAGTTCCGCAGCTTTGGGTGCGGGGAGAAGTTTGACGAGATCTTGAAAAATGTTCGGCGCACTGATTTTGTGGGATCCGGCTCCGCTGAGATAGACAATACCGTCGCATTGAAATGGGCCAAGACCGTCGGGGAATTGTCCGGATTCGAGACCCTTTAGGAGACGGCAAATGAGTGCGGTCTTTCCTACACCGCCGCGGCCAACGACAGTGATGATTCGCTGGGTCTCGTCGCGCAGGAAGTGAGAGACGAATTTCGTCTCATCAACCCGATCCTGAAAGTGGTTGGGAGCAATCCCCGGCGGAGGGTTGATAAAGTGAGTCCGGCCCGTTGAGGCAATCACGACTTCTTGCCGCTCTCGTTCGATGGCTCTAGCAATCGTGTATGCCACTCGCTGCTCGGCGGCGTCGCCATCGCTCAGCACCTCCTCCAGCCGTGCAATGATCTCCTGAAGGCGGTCGATCTCGCTCTGCGCCCGCATTCGACTATGATCGGTGGATGCACGACGCCAGTCTCGCTCAGCGAGTGCAAGAAGGGTGCGTTGGTGGTCCAGTTCACCTGCGGGCGTTCGCATCCAGGTAAGGTGTTCTTTGAGCATCTTTAGTCCGGACTCGAAATCAGCAGAAAAATCCACCCATTGGCTGCGGACAAAATCCATGGGTGGTTCGACATCCTGTTCCAGTTTGATTGGGATTACAGGGCGACGACAGCGTAGCGCCATTCCCCATTCATTTTTGCATTGGGTCCCCTTGGCGATGCTGTCTGCTGACATTAAAAAGAGGACAGCAAGACAGCCCCTAGCTGCGCTGGTCAGTACTTCATCGTAATCTTGTCCGGGTTTGATGTCATAGATGTCCATGAACACCGGAAAGGGTGGACTGCTATTTTCGAGTTCGTGGTGCAGGCGCGCGGCGATCTGCTGATCCAGCCTGGAATAGCTTATGAAGTACTTCCCGGTCATAGTGTTTGCTGGTGGTTATTTCCAGAACTGCCACCACAACTTTTTGCGAGGCGGCGAAATTGGAGACGCTCTCGTTGGGGGGCTCTCTGGAATTTTCATTTTGGGTGGGTTCTTAGCCAGTCGAGCCATTTCTATCGGGTAGGAATTGGGGGATCCTTTGGTGAAGCCCAGAGGTGCATCCTGAAAATCTGGATCGCATTCTGGGTGGTACATATCGATGTATATATCGAATTCCTCGCCGGAATGACTCTCCAATCGATAGAGATCGACCACATGGCCGTCCGAGCAGTTTCCAACATTGCCAACTCGTCCAAAGTCGAATGGGCGGCCAATGGCGTCGCGCAGGCACATCAAGTAGTGCCTTGAAGCAGCCGGGCCAATTTCCACCGGGCCCACTCTTACCGGATTATCCTTGGTGTAGCCATAGGAAGGATCCTTTGAAATCGTCTGAAGAAGAGGGTGCATATGCTAATTCAGTTGTTCAATTAAATTCAAGACAGATTGGGGGATTTTTGTCAATAAGAATGCATGGAATGCGTAGAGATACCTGGAAGTGTCCCGCTGCCCCTGCCGCGCAGCGCCGCCGCCTGCACCCATGGATGGATCAGCCCGAGGCACCGCTCGTCGTAGCC
>CAZCAL010000223.1:0-7606 GCA_964496625.1 uncultured Verrucomicrobiaceae bacterium
TTACCAACCTCGCCAATGATCCGCGATTTGCGGGGCAGAAAACGGTGCTAGCGAGCTACCTACCCGAGGAGAATGCGCCACTGCTGCAAGTGCCGGGCCACAAGAAGAACAAGAGCGAGTGAAGCTCCTCCCCGGCGTGACTTGGAGTGGCTCAGCGAAAAATCGAAAAAAAGCTGTCCTCAGGTGTCCTTGCGGGACCCATTCGTTCGTCGTAGTTGTGATCGACCAGTTCCAAGCGTCGGTCCTTTTCCCGATCCCAGTCTTTCTTGCCCCAATGAATCGTCTCGTTTTTATCAATCTGCCCGTCGCCGATCTGCCGAAGTCCATGGCCTTCTTCAATGCGCTGGGCTTTGCGCACAATCCTCAATTTACTGACGATACTGCTGCCTGCATTGTGATCAGTGATGTCATCCACGTGATGCTGCTAACTCATGCGAAGTACAGGGAATTCACTCCAAGGGAGATTTGCGATACGCGCACTTTCACGCAGGTGTTGAATTGTCTTTCCTGCGAGAGCCGGGCGGAAGTGGAGGCGCTCGTCGCGAAGGCCTTGGCCGCGGGAGGGTCCGCTTACGCGGAACCAAAAGACTATGGCTTCATGTATCAACACAGCTTTGCCGATCCCGATGGGCATCAGTGGGAACTGATCCACATGAGCGCAACACCAGGACAACCGATTCAACATCAACAAAACTAATCGACTCACCATGATCAAAAAGATTCTCCTCGGCCTCGCTGGCCTTATCGTCATCATCTTGATAATCGCTGCATTTAAGTCGCCTGACTTTCGGGTGGAACGCAGTCTCACCATCGCGGCACCACCAGAGGCCTTGTTCGGCTGGTTCAATAGCCCCAAAAAGTTCGACGAGTTTAATCCTTGGCTGAAGATCGATCCATCCGCGAAGACGGAGTACACGGGTCCCGAAGCTGGGGTGGGGGCAGTGGCCAGTTGGGTTGGGAAAGAAACAGGTGAGGGCAAGGCTACCATCATCGAGAGCAAACCGAACGAACTCGTCCGTTTGCGCATGGACTGGATTGCGCCCATGGAAGGTGTTAGCACGGTGGACTACACCTTCAAACCTGAAGGCGACAAGACGACCGTCACCTGGGCCATGTATGGCAAGAGTAACTTCGTGGGCAGACTGTTCAGTGTTTTCATGGACTGTGATTCGATGTGCGGACCACAGTTCGAAAAAGGCCTCGCTGAGGTCGCAAAAATGGCCACTGCACCTTCCGCCCAGCCATGAGTAATACCCAGCAACCGACCAATGAGCATCTCCTTTTCGTGCGCGGCACGCAATGGAATGGCAGCCTTTCGCCAGCCGAACTGCAGAGCGTCATGACTGACTTCTACGCCTGGGTGGATGGCTTGCGTGACAAAGGTTTGCTGCGTGGAGCTCAACCTTTGATGGAGGAAGGAAAACTCGTCTCTGGATCGGGTGGAGCTTTTGTGACTGACGGTGTATTTGCCGAATCGAAGGAAGCCATTGCGGGTTATTTCCTGCTCGCCGTAGACTCCACCGAAGAAGCGGTGCGGCTCGCTCAGGCCTGCCCTATCCTCGCCTACGGTGCCCAAATCGAGGTGCGGCCAATTGCCGATCTCTGCCGCCCGATGGCGGATGTCAAAGCGGCCCAAGCCTGAAGACTTTACGCCCAAAACAACCCACCCACACCACCCCATGAAAGCCATTGTCGAACCCTACCTCTTCTTCGGCGGTCAATGCGACGCTGCACTCAACTACTATCGCGAACACCTCGGTGCCGAAATTGGCATGATCATGCGCTATGGAGATAGCCCAGAGCCTGCGCAATGTCCGTTGCCGGATGGCTGGGACAATAAAGTGATGCACGCCTCCTTCACCATTGGCCAGAGTCGCCTCATGGGGTCTGATGGCATGAAAGCAGAGATGCCTGAAGATGGCCATTGCATGTCACTAACGCTGCCGACCGAAGCTGAAGCTCTGCAAGCGTTTGCAGCTCTTGCAGATGGTGGCAACGCGTTTATGCCGATCGGTAAAACGTTTTGGTCTCCGTGCTTTGGGATGGTCTCGGATCGGTTTGGCATCCAATGGATGGTGACGGTGCCAGAGCAATCTTAACACTCACCATCATGCTTCAGATACCCAAACTGATTGATGTCGCACAGCAAACGACAGCAGTGATTCGAATGCGCTTCCCCTCGGAAGAGTGTCCGCAGCACTTCGGTCCTGCCGTGGCGGAGTTGTTTGCAGAGCTAAAGAGCCAAGGTATTGAGCCTGTAGGGCCCCTGTTTGATCATCACTTTCGTGCGCCAGACACACACTTTGATTTCGAAATTGGAGTGCCCACTTCGGAGTCTGTGGCTCCGAATGGGCGCGTCATTCCGAGTGTGCGTCCTGCTTTTCGCGCGGCGAAAGCCGTGCTTATTGGGGAATACGAACAACTACAGGAGGCCTGGCCCGAGTTGATGGAGTGGATGGCCCAGCAAGGTCACCAGCCCACGTCGGATCTTTGGCAAATCTTTGCCTCCGGGCCAGACGTAGATCCTGATCCTGCAACCTACCGAACGGAATTGATTCGAGGCGTACTAAACTGAATCTCAGTTAACATCGTCATCCCATGACACAAGACTACCTCGTTATCTCCCGCGGCCAATGGGATGCAGACGCCAGCAAGGCGGAGATCGAGGCAGCGATCTCTCGCTTCTATGATTGGCTTCAAAAGAGCATCAACGAAGGCAAGATGAAGATGGGATCGAGGCTAAGCATCGAAGGGGCCGTCGCTGGAAAAGATGGTCGCGTCACCGATGGTCCATTTGGCGAAGGCAAAGAAGTGGTGGGTGGCTACTGGTTCATCGTCGCCAAAAGCCTGCGCGAAGCCGCCGAACTAGCAGCCAAGAATCCGTGCGCTCAATTTGGACTTACCTATGAAATTCGTCCGCTCGAAGCAGAACGAGCGTCTGCCTATAATCTCACCAACGAAACGAATCACCAGCAACCGTAAGCTTGCCAATTCTCTCTCATTCTCATGCATCCAACATCCAATCCATCACCGCTTGCCGAGCGCGAAATTGTTATCACCCGTGAGACTCATGTGCCTCGCGAGAAACTCTTTGCCGGTTGGACTGATCCAGAGGCTTATCCAAAGTGGTTTTGCCCAAAACCTTGGTATGTCAGCGATGTGAAGCTGGATGTTCGTGCCGGAGGTTTTTGCAGCATGAATATTTGTGGCCCGGATGGCGAATGCTTTCCGAATCGCGGGGTGTATCTTGAAGTCATCCCCAATGAGAAACTCGTCTTCACCGATTGCTTCTTCGCCGATTGGGAACCCAATCCCGACTTCATGTTCGTGGGCATCCTCACCTTTGAAGCCCTTCCCAATGGAGGCACGCTCTACACAGCAAGGGCGCGCCACTGGAGCAAAGAGGCCTGTGAAAATCACGCAGCCATGGGTTTTTGCGACGGCTGGAACAAGGCCTTTGATCAGCTTGTGGAACTTGTGGGATAGATAGGTTGTAACAATGAACGACACCCAATTCCAGTCATCCCGTGTAGTGCCGTTTGCGAAGAACCAAGTCTTTGCCGCGCATCGCGATCCTTCGGTGCTTGCCACTTGGTGGGGGCCTGCTGGCTTCACCAACACGTTTCATGAATTCGACTTTCGCGAGGGCGGTCGTTGGCATTTTGTCATGCACGGACCTGACGCCGGGAACTATGAAAACCTATGGATATTCAATCGAATCGTCCCTGACGAGTGCATCGCCATGCGTCACGATTGTGCTCCGTATTTTGACATGCAGATCACACTAACCGAAGTGGCTGAGGGCACTCAAGTCGATTGGTTAATGACGTTCGATGATGCGAAGGTGCTTACCGCCGTTCTCTCCATCATCGAGAAGGCAAACGAAGAGAATTTTGACAGGTTGGAAGCGGCCCTGATTAAATAGTAGCTGTCATGGAAGGCCAGGAACGCAGTCCCAGCCTCGTGGCAGACGATCTCTTTCGACGTGAAGGCGCGCGTATCATCGCGGTACTCACGGCTCAGCTTGGCACGCATCGGCTTCAACTTGTAGAAGACGTTGTACAAGAGGCCTTAGTGCGTGCGCTGCAAACATGGCCCTATCGTGGGATCCCAGACAATCCGGCCGCTTGGCTTACACAGGCTGCCAAAAATCTGGCGCTCGATGTGTTGCGCCGGGAGCAACGCTGGCATGAAAAGCAGTCAAGTATCACCGCCGAACAGGAAAGCTGGCTCAGCACGGAGGCAGCGGAACATGCGATTCCCGATGACACACTGCGGATGCTCTTTGTCTGCTTTCATCCTCAACTTTCTGGCGAGGCTCAGTTGGCGCTGGCACTGCGGGTGGTCTGTGGCATGAGCCCGTCCGAGATCGCTGCCGCCTTCCTGACCAGCGAGGCTGCCATTGCGAAGCGACTTGTCCGTGCCCGCCAACGCATTCGTGAACTCGCAGTGCCCTTCGCTGTGCCGGATGTGTCCGAGCTCCCGGCACGACTTGACGGCATGCTGGGGGCGCTCTACCTGCTTTTCAATGAGGGTTACAAGGCCTCAAGTGGAGACCGGTTGGTGCGGGAAGATTTGTGCCATGAAGCGATCCGCATGACGCAGTTGCTTGCGTGTCATCCCGCCGCTGCTGCGCCACGCAGTCATGCGCTGTTGGCGTTGATGTGTTTCAATGCCTCCCGTCTTAAGGCGAGGACCAGTGACGCAGGTAACCTGCTGCGCTTGCATGAGCAGAATCGCGCAGCCTGGGATCCGCAGCTCATCCAACAAGGTGTGCGGCACCTCGCGCTAGCGGCTACAGGCGAAACGATCAGCCCCTATCATCTCGAGGCAGCCGTCGCTGCCTGCCACAGTCTGGCCTCCGATGATGCCAGCACAGACTGGCCACGTATCCTGCATCTCTACGATCAGCTCGTCGGGCTGGCGGGTTCACCCGTTGCTGAGATGAATCGTGCCGTCGCCGTGGGTCGGGTGCATGGACCGCTCCAGGGGCTCGCCGCTCTGGACGCCATCGGTGACCGTGCAACCCTTGAGGCCTGGCACCTCTACCATGCAATTCGTGGCACGTTTGCTGCCGAATTGGGACGTGTTGCCGAAGCGCTCACCCATTTCAAGCAAGCAGGGGACCTTGCTCAGCTTCCGGCCGAGCGTGACTTCATTGCTAGACGTGTGCAAGAGGTAAAGGCGCGCATCACCGGCGACTGTTGAATTGGACTCATTGATTGAGATGTTCCTTTGCTTCAGGGCGTTCCCATTTGAAGTGTGAACTTTCGTCGATTCAACCTAGCCTGTCTTGCTATCGGAATCTAAACTATCGCGATAATGAAGGTCCTTTTTGCAGCGCTCATTTCCGTCTTTGGCGGCGTTTCATCGGCTCAAGATGTCGTCGTCTACGGAGGCACGCCGGGCGGCATCGCAGCAGCCATCTCGGCGGCACGGATGGGGAGTGCTGTCACACTGGTAGAATACCACGAGCATATCGGTGGGATGATGACCAGCGGTCTCGGCAAGAGCGATATCGAGAATCGCGAGAAGATTGGCGGCATCTTCAAGGAATTCATCGCAGGCGTGCAGCAGTATTATGTGATGACCTATGGGGCCGGATCAGAGGATGCTAAACTCTCACATGATGGCTACTATTCTGAGCCCCACGTCGCGGAGAGGGTCCTGGAGACGTTGCTGGGCCGTGAGAAGAACATCACTGTTCTTAGGGGTTGGCGGTTGGTGTCAGCGCGAGTGGAGCGTGGGAGGCCGCAGGAGGTCACGATCGTAAATCGGCACGCCGGTGGAGAGCGAACATTGGCGGGGCGGATCTTCATTGACGCGACCTATGAAGGCGATTTGCTGGCCGCGGCGGGTGCAAAATTTCGCCTGGGACGCGAGGCCCGCTCTGAGTTTGATGAGGATCATGCCGGAGTGGTGTATTTTGACTACCAAGCGCATGAATTTCTCCCCGGCACGACTGGTGCGGCGGACCGTGATCTGCCCGCTTACACTTATCGACTCTGTTTGACCAAAGATCCGGCTAACTCGCACCGACTCAGCCGCCCGCCACCGGATTATGACCGCACGAATTACCTTGGTTACTTTGATGATCTCAAAGCAGGGCGTCTTTCAGGACCAAAGGTCTTTAAGCCGGGGCGAGGCTACAATCCTGCGCATTTTGACACGCTGGTGCGTGCTTTGTCTGTCACGGACATTCCCAATGGAAAGACCGACGTGAACGTCAATCCGCGGCCACTGGGGTTTCCTTTCGGGGAAGAAAATCGTGGCTACATTGAGGGTGATGACTCCGAGCGGCTGCGGATCGCCATGAGGCATCGCAATCTAACGCTTGGCTTGATTTGGTTTCTCCAAAATGATCCCGAAGTCCCGATAGAGCATCGCAGGCTCGCTAATGAATTGCAGTTTCCCAAGGATGAATTCACCGACAACGATCACTTTCCCTGGCAGCTGTATGTGCGTGAGGGGCGGCGGCTGGTGGGTGAATACACCCTCACTGAGCACGACATCACTGGCAAAGGTCAGGCACCCAAACATCACGATGATAGCATCGCTGTGGGGGAGTTTCCCATTGATAGTTTTCCGGCACGCAAGCGACAACCTGGGGATACCCTCGTGCTCGAAGGCTATCTCGGCATGTTGGACTATATCACGAGACCCTACGAGATTCCGTATCGCATTATGATACCGGAGTCAGTGGACGGTTTGCTGGTTCCCGTCGCTGCGAGCACGACCCACGTAGCCTTTTCGAGCATTCGGATGGAGCCCACTTGGATGGCGCTCGGCCAGGCGGCGGGTGTCGCTGCGCATCTGGCCATTGAGCACGATACAACGCCGCGTCGTGTGCCCATGGAGAGACTGCAAACTTTGTTGAAGCAGCAGGGCCAGGTCATCCGGCATTAGAAGTGTTGGACCCGAACGCCGCGATTGATCGTGGCGTTCGAGTTGAGCCGATCCGCTGACCCTTATTTCGTGCCAGCTGGAGGTTGCGGGGCTGCTTCGGTTCAGGAAGATTTGCCCGAGCCGAAGAGAAGTCCCAACACTGCGCCATAGATGGCCCCACGCCACCATGTGGAGGTGAGGGGACAGGTGCCGGAACTGCATTGTCCAAAGTATCCCATCAGCGAGCCGAGGGCGGCACCAATGAGAACTGGGAGGAGGATGCTGGGCATGATGGTGGAGGTCGTTTAGTGACAATGTCCGTCACCACAGCCGCAGCCGCCGCTCTTTCCTTTGCCTCCGCCGATGGTGCTGAGACCAAAGGGTAGGTAGGCAGGACAGAAGCGGATGAAAGCGGTGAGAAGTGGAACGGCACCAATGGCACCTAGCCATGTGTGATTGATGACGCCATAGGCAATAATGCCAATGCCGAGGATGATGCGCAGGGCGCGATCTGCGGAGCCGATATTCTTTTTCATAGTCTGAGTGTGTTGTTAGTTGTGGGATTGCGGGTGACGGTGATTCGCCATGTAATAAAGAACGGGCACAGCCATGCGGCTGATCAAGAGACTGGCGATTTCGCCAGCCATCAGGGCAATGGCCAAGCCCTGGAAAATGGGGTCCGCGAGAATGACGGCGGCACCGACGACCACAGCCATGGCGG
>CAZCAL010000224.1:0-7572 GCA_964496625.1 uncultured Verrucomicrobiaceae bacterium
CGACAGTGTGCGTGATCCGCAAGCAATCTTTGAGCGCGAGATCCCAGAGAACAAGTGGATCGAGGACCACCTCTCCCAAGGTCAATCCACCGGCCAGTATTGGATCACCAGCGAATACTCCTTTCACGCAAGCTACTGCGCGTCCCCAGGGCTGCTTCTCGTGGGTGATGCGCTAGCCTTCCTCGATCCCGTGTTCAGCAGCGGCGTGATGCTGGCGCTGAAGACTGGCGTGATGGCGGGGGATGAAGTGAATCGCGGTCTCGAAAGCGGCGACCTTAGCCCCGCGCATTTCACTGAATACGGAGCAGCGATTCGTCTGAGCGTCGAGAACATGCGGAAGCTGGTCTATGCCTTTTACGATCCCAATTTCTCCTTCAAAGACGTCATCAAACGTTATCCAGAAGCTGCAGGGGCCATCACCGATTGTTTGTCGGGGGACGTGAATCGCGACTTCAGCCAACTCTGGGAATGGGTGCGTGAGTTCGCTCCGATTCCCGATGACCTACCTTACGGGATGCCCATGGAGCCCGAACTGACCGCCGCTTCCTAGCCGTGAATCCATAGTTGACGGCCTCCCGTCCTTCAGCGAACAAATGTGCCTCAATGTCTTCTTCAAAACACAGCAACAAGCGACTTGTCTGGCTGGCCGTAGGGCCCGTCAAAAGCGCGGTGCGTGTGTGAGGTGACAGTCAGTTAAGTTCATCCATTCCCTGCCCGCTCCGGTCCATCCCGCAGCGGGCTTTTTGTTTTCGCGTCATGCAATCGGTCCCAAAATCTACCCAGCCTCCTGAATCCGCCTTCGGCACCTACTTGGTCGTCGCGCTCTCATCTGCCTGCTTCAGTTGCAAGGGCGTCTTCGCCAAATGCGCCTACCGTTTGGGGGCAGACGCCATGACGGTATTGGGTCTGCGGATGCTCTTTGCTTTGCCGTTCTTTCTCTTTGGCGGATGGATGATTCGCCGGTCCAACCTGGAGCCCCTGACGAAGAAGGACTGGCTGCAACTAGCTCTGCTGGGATTCCTGGGATACTACCTCAGCAGTTTGGTGAACTTCATCGGCTTGCAGTATATCAGCGCAGGGATGGAGAGGATCGTTCTCTACACCTATCCCTCCATGGTGGTGCTTGGCGGTGTGTTTTTTCAGGGGCAGCGCCTGCGTAAAGAGGTCGCCTGGGCTGCGGCGCTCGCCTATTCAGGCATCCTCATCGCCTTCATTGGCGAGGCCCATGGACGCAGCGAAGACCTGCATCAATTGCTCCTGGGCGTGGCCCTGGTCTTTGGCAGTGCGTTGTCCTACGCTACATTCATTTTGCTGAGCCTCCCCGTCGTGCGACGCGTGGGTTCCAATCGATTCACGGCCATCGTCAGTAGCATCTCCGGCATTATGATCCTGGCGCACTACGCGATTGCGCGTCCCGTCTCCGCCTTGTTTCGCCAGAGCAGCGGCATCTACGGATGGGCGATCTTGGTGGCCATTGTCGGCACGGTTTTGCCGTCCTACTTGCTTGGCATCGGCCTGCGCAGAGCGGGATCGCAAAAGTTCGCCATCATTGGTTCCATCGGCCCCATCGTGACACTGGTGCTGGCATGGAACCTTCTCGGCGAAACCCCTGGCATTGCACAGGCTATCGGCTTTGCCCTCACTCTTGCCGGTGGTTTGGCAGTCAGCTTGATGAGGGACAAATGAACCGCTTACTTTGAAAGCTCCGGCAATTCCAAGCACACGACTTCCTTGGCATTGCGGAGCAGCAGCCAGCGACCCGCAAGCGTGGGCGGATTCCAGGTCATTGCGTCCAGGGCATTCACCCGTGCGACCTCTTTTAGCCCCGTCGGATCAAGCTTCACCACGGCAGCAAAACCCGGCTCAGCTTGAATGAGCAAGTGATCGCCCACCTGCACCTGTTGACCAAATCCATAGCGTCCCTCCCGCCAAACGCGCTCACCATCAGCCAAATTCACACAAGCCAAAGTCCCCTCGTCACTGCCATAGATGTATCCGTCGTGAATGATGGCGCTGCTAAACTTCGTGCGCGGCGAACTACTTGTCCACACCTCAGCGCACGTCCATCCGGCGGCATCTGATCCGGCAATTTTGAGAAGATGGGACTTCATGCCATAGCTTGCAGTGACCAAGATGCGATCTTCACCCGCAGCGATGGGCTGGCAGACTTTCGGCATGTCACCCGGCCAAGCATAGGTCCATTTAACGTTACCCGTCGCAAGATCGTGACCAGTCACCGAGGTCTGATTGACGCTGACGATTTGCTCCACACCACCCAAGGTGATCAGCACCGGACTGCTGTAGCTGGAGCCGTCCTTTCCGGCTGTCCAAGCTGGAGAACCATCCGCCTGCTTGAATGCACAAAGGGTGGGTCCTTTTGCTCCGCCACTGACCACCACCACGTCATTCAGCAAGAGCGGTGCCGTGCTCTTTCCCCAAGTAACGTTAGGACCGCCACTGGCCGCGATCACATCGACTTGCCAGCGCTTCATACCAGATGCCAGATCAAGACAGGTCAACAAACCCGTTCCACCCAGCGCATAAACAGCACCCTTCGCAGGGTCAATGGTCGGAGTGGAGCGAGGCCCCTCTCCACCCATCTTCTCCGAAAAATGCACTGGATCAGAGTGCGACCACAGCACCTCCCCTGTGGCAATGTCATAACAGGCCGTAGTCTCTTCATCGCCTCGCTGCTCCATCGTGACGGCATGACGTCCGACGACGGCAAAGCCAGACCACCCTTCACCGATGTCCCGCCGCCATACTTCACGCGGTGGATTTTTGTCCCACCCGGTGTCCCAGGTCAGCGCAGGGAAGACACCATCGCCCTTTGGCCCCATGAAGCGTGACATATCCGCCAAGCCTGCGGGCAAATCCCCTGGTGCCGCTGGATTCATTGCTCCAGCGACTAGTGCTGGAAGCTCTCGTTTTTCCGCCCACCGAAACACCAACCGCGGCAGTGCAGACCCATCCGAAGATCCGTCATAGCGGAACAACCCAAAGAACATCGCCCCACCCAGCACCAACATTCCGAGGAGTTTCACCAGTCGTCCCACCTTCCCCACTCCGCCGCCAAGCGCCCACCAAAGACCGATGATTAACACCCCGAGCAGCACCAGCGCAATCGATGCAAACGAGCGAACGACGGCACCAGTGGAATACATCCAAACGATGCCCGCCAAGATCATCAACGATACAAGAAAAGGGAAGCGTCGAGAGCGCGAAGGGGAGAGATCATTCATGATAAGGCAATACGAGTGACAGGCCAGAGGCGACTGTCCAAGGGTGAATCGTGAAAAATCCGATCTCAGGGCCGCGGATGAAACTTCTGGTGCACCGCTTTGAGCCGCCCTTGATCCACATGGGTGTAGATCTGGGTCGTGGCGATGTCTGCGTGGCCCAGCATCTCCTGGATGACACGAAGATCCGCGCCGTGATTCAGCAGATGGGTCGCAAAAGAATGCCTCAACTGATGCGGATGCACGCCGACATCCAGCCCGCACATCGCCGCACGCTCCCGCACAATTTGCCACACCCGAGTTGTCGTCAGCACTGTGCCTCGCCGCGATAAAAAGATGTGACTCTGTGTCTTTGGCTTCACTAGCCCTGGACGCGCAAACTCTAGCCAGATCGCGATGGCCTCGCGGGCACTCGTCCCCACAGGTGCCAATCGAGTTTTTTTGCCTTTGCCCGTGACGCGAATCCAGCCCTCCTCGAGACTCAGATTCTCCAAGCGTGCGTTCACCAACTCTGCCAATCGCAAGCCACTGGCGTAAAACAGCTCTAGGATCGCGCGATCCCGACGCTCCAGGGGATCATTGCCAGACACAGACTCGATCAAACGGCGCACCTGCTCCTCATTCAGAGTGTCTGGCAGATGCTGCTCTTGGCGAGGCCCCAGGATCGGCTCCACGGGATCACCTTTGCGCATCCCGCGTGCCCCCATCCAGCGAAAGAAAATCCGCATCGCGATCCACTCGATTCGCGCACTGGATGCCGCTAGACCACCCTGCTTGCGGAAGGCCAGATAGTCAGAGATATCCTGCGTTGTGACCTGCGTGACTTCCTCCTTGGATCGATCCTTCTTCAACCAAGATGCCAAGGCCTCTAGGGATCGCCGCACGGAGAGCTGATAGTTTACCGAAAGCCCACGCTCTGTGGCCAGATAGAGTAAAAAGCGATCAATAAAGTCCAGCATTCGCAGCAGGGATATCAATCCCCTCCGGTGGCCAATCACGCAAGCGGCGAATCCAAACGATTAACACTTCCACTTTGGTGCGTTCCTCTCTCCATGCTCAGACTCATCTTCTGCCTTTTACTCGCCGCCATCAGCAACGAAGCCGCCGCCGATACGATTTTCGGGCAAGGAGACTTTCGCTATCGACTGATTGAAGGTTGGGCTGCGGAGGCATTGCAAAAGGTGTCCGTGAAGAATGGCCACGCCATGGCCATTGATAAGCAGGGCCGCATCCTCTTTCTGACGGACGATCCGAAAAACAATCTCGTCATCCTTGCTGCCGATGGTACACTCATTGCCCACTGGACCGCCCGCATGCCGGGAGCCCATGGCATGACCTTGACTGAGGAGGACGGCAAAGAAGTACTCTACATCACCGACACAGTGCTGCATGAGGTTCGCAAACTCACGCTCACGGGTGAAGAAATCGCGCAATACCCATGGCCCGAATCCAGCGGCCTCTATACCACTGCTGCCGAATACAAACCCTCCAAAGTCATCATGCTGCCCGCAGGTGGGTTTTGTGTGTTCGATGGCTACGGCAAAGACTACGTCCACCAATACAACGCTGCTGGGGAGCGCGTAAAGAGCTGGGGTGGCAACCTGGGTGACGGCGAAAATCAGCTCGCCCACTTTGGCCCGCACGGCGGCGGCATGGATCTCCGCGATCCTGGCCATCCAGTCCTCCTCGTCTGCATGAGCGATAAGCTTGAAGTGAAGCGCTTCACTCCCGAAGGACAGTTCATTGACAAATTTCCCATGCCCGGCGGCAATCCACGCGACGCCGTCTTCTTTGGCGAATACCTTTTCATTCCCCACCTCAGCGACAACTGGCCCGCAGATAAGAACGCCCCCGGCTTCGTCTCTGTCCTAGATCGCCATAACCGGATCATCTCCAACATCGGAGCCAGCGCACCTGAATACGATGCAACGGGAGCATTGAAACCCATGAAGTCCCTCGGTGCGCCCTTCATTCATCCCCACGGCATCGCCGTCGATGGAGACGGAAATCTCTACGTCGCCCAGTTTGCGTCCAAGGCGGCCCCACTGCTGAAGTTTGAGCGCCTCCGCTGACAGCACTCAACGCAACGCCTCCACCACCTTGCGGATACCGCGTCGTTCAATGATGAACGTAAAATGACCCAACCCCCACATGCGGACGTTTTTTGCCTGGGGCATCTTGCTGCTGCTGGCAGGCACGATGATCAGGTCCGTCGGCGTCCAAAAGCTGGTGAAGGGCAGGTCTTTTAGCACGTCTGCCTCCGCGTTCAATTGCGTCAGGAACTCACTGCCGCGCCGCATGTCCTTGCCGCCGTGGCCGAGGTTAAATGCAGCCATCACCGTTCCGTGATGCGGCGCGCTCAGCGTCACGTAACGCCTCACTTTCTCTAGACCACTATGTCGCTGTAGATAGCAGCGAGTCACCACGCCGCCCATGCTGTAACCAGCAAGATCAAAAGGCCTCCGCTTCACATTCGCCTCAATGTACTCGTCCAACTGCTTCGCCAAAAAATCGATGGATACACTGCCATCATGCGGATTCAGAGTCGGAGTAAAAACTTCCCTCCCCTCCGCACGCAATGCCCTCGCCAGCCGCGTCATATCCCCAGCTGTGGCGTGAATCCCATGCACTAGCACGACGGGAGGCAGAGTGCTGTCCACAGGCTTTGGCGAAGGATCCATCCCCGCCAATACTCCTGACAGCCAAGCAACGATTTTCATGCCGCGATGCTGCGGTGAAAGTCCGCGATTTTCAATCGCTATCTGATGACTCATCGTCACCGCATCTCCGCTTGCACAGCCCTCTCAGCGATTCATCTTAGGCCGATGGTTGCCCGCACTTACTCCGCCACTCTCGTTGGCGTGAACGCTCTAGAGATCGAAATCGAATCCCTGGAGTGCGGAGGCACCCCAAAGATCGTCATTGTAGGCCTGCCTGATACGGCCGTCAAAGAGAGCAAGGAACGCGTGAATGCCGCCCTCGTGAGCAGTGGCTTTGGCACGCTGACCGGGACGATCACCGTTAATCTAGCACCCGCCGACCTGAAGAAGGAAGGCCCTGGGCTCGACCTCCCGATCGCCCTCTCTGTCCTTGCAGATCAGATCAAAATTAGCGAAGACGCCCTCTCCTCCTCCGCCATCATCGGCGAGCTCGGCCTGGATGGAGCCCTGCGCCCTGTTCGAGGCGTCCTCGCAATTGCCCTGGAGGCAAGGGAGCAAGGGCGGGCACGTCTCATTTTGCCAAAATCCTGCGCCATCGAGGCCAGCGTCGTCTCTGGGATCGACATCATCGGCGTGAAGAACCTCCGTGAGGCGGCTGACTACCTCCGCGGGTCATTCGATATCGAGCCCGAACCAAACCGCGCCACCCAGTTTTTTGCCGCTGCTAGCGAATACGATATCGACTTCGCCGACGTGAAAGGTCAACACGACGCCAAGCGCGCCATGGAGATCGCCGTCGCGGGAGGCCACAATATCCTCATGGTCGGCCCGCCTGGGACAGGCAAGTCGATGATCGCCAAACGCATCGTCACCATCATGCCCGGAATGGACGAAGAAGAGGCCATTGAAACGACCAAGATCCACAGCGCCGGTGGACTGCTCGATGAGACACGCGCTTTCATCGCCACGCGACCTTTTCGCAGCCCCCACCACACAATCAGCGATGCCGGACTCCTCGGCGGCGGCAGCAATCCTGGGCCTGGAGAAGTCAGCCTAGCCCACAACGGCGTGCTTTTTCTCGATGAACTCCCAGAGTTCCGCCGCAGCACTCTGGAGGTCCTACGCCAACCCTTGGAAGACAATAAAGTGACCATTTCACGCGCCGCCGGCAGTGTCACCTTCCCATCGCGCTTCATGCTTGTCGCCGCCATGAACCCCTGTCCCTGCGGATTCTACGGGGACACCAAACGTGCCTGCCGATGCAGCCCACCTACCATCCAGCGTTACCGCCAACGTGTCAGCGGTCCGCTCCTAGATCGCATTGATCTCCATGTCGAAGTTCCGTTAGTCGAATACAAAGACCTCTCCTCCAAAGACATCGGCGAGTCCTCCGCGGAGATCCGGCAGCGCGTCATGCAAGCACGCGCCATCCAAACGGAGCGCTTCAAAAAGCACCGTGGCGTTCATACCAACAGCGGCATGACTCCACGGCTCATCAAGATCCATTGCGAACTTGATGCCGAATGCAGCGGCTACCTTGAGCACGCCATGAACGACATGAACTTCAGCGCCCGAGCCCACGACCGCATCCTCAAAGTAGCCCGCACCCTCGCCGATCTCGCAGGCCGCGAAAAGATCGCCGGAGACGACATCCTCAACGCCATCGGCTACCG
>CAZCAL010000225.1:0-7551 GCA_964496625.1 uncultured Verrucomicrobiaceae bacterium
CTGCGGCCAAGCATGTTCTCGGGAAATTCGATGTTGAATTTGTCCTCCAGCGCCAGCATCACAGCGACAGTAGCCAGCGAGGTCAACCCCGCGTTATAGAGGTCATCAGCTTCAGAGAGCTGATCGATGGTCACGCGCCCATGCTGCGATAGAATTTCCCGAATTTCGGGAATGAGAGTCTTTTGTGCGTCGTCACTCATAATGGATAACAATTTTTCTTGTTAGTAATTATGGAATTTCACGCCTTCCGGCAGTTTGTCCACCACATTTTGTGGTGATTTGAGCACCAAACCACATCCGGTTAAGAAAATCCTTTATTCATCTAAGCTGCCCGCAGAGCGCGCCAAGCAAGCATCGCCGAAGTGCGAATTTCTCTGTTTCTTGGCCTCGACGCCATGGACAACCCAGCCTGATCAGGGCTATTTTGCCTTTGGTTTAGCTTTGCCCTTGCCTTTCGCAGCCGGTTTTGCCTTCTCGACGGGCGTCGGCTCCATTTTTGGTAAAGAGTCGCGCTCGGTGGCCCAGGTTGCCTGTGCCTCGGGCTTGATGCTCCAAATCGTTACGTTGTCCAACTCTGCGGCACCCCCTTTTGGCCCTGCGATGCCGAGTCCGCTGCCCCCGCTCTCGGTTGGCTTGGTGAAGGACTCATGCTTTGCGTAAAGGGTCGGTCCATCTGCAAACTGCACGACGACCTCATCGCCCTTCATCTCCGCGAGCAGATGATACCACTTACCCGGTTCAAACTTCAGCTCCTTGGACTCGGCCACCTTCACAGACTCATGATCCGCCACCATCTGCGCTCCATCCTTTGTCAGATGGAGGCGGCAGATGTGGTGCCCAAATTCGATGAAGGGCACAATGGGCGTTTCACTCCCGCCCTCAAAGCGCACTGAAAACTCCAGGATGAAGCCCTGCGGCGTCTTCGGCGCTGAGACGCGCGGCTCATACCCAAAGTGATCCTTCCTCTTCGCTTGATACTCAGGTGTGGAAGGTTTGCCACGCAGCACCCCGTCCTCGATGGCCCACTGCGTGCCCTGGCGCGGCCCCCACTCCGCCTTATCAATTGCACCGGCTGTGGAGAAGTCATTCTGCTGCACCACCTTGTCCGGCTGTGCCATCAAGGGCTTGAGATCAGTCGCATTGGCAGCAACCGAAAGGGTAAGCAGTGTGAAAAGAATGTGTTTCATCAGAGGCGCATAACGGAGAAGGCTTGGCAAGCTTGCCAGGAAAAGGCAAAATCGTGCCGACACCTCAGTCCGTCTCGCCCAATGCGACTTTGAATTTTTGGACCCTATGGTTGTAGGTATCGACGACGAAGAGTTCGCCATTTGGTGTGATCGCGACTCCGTGCGGCGCAAGAAACTGCCCTGGCTCCGTCCCTTGGGCATCACCCAGACCACCCAGAAATTGACCGTCCCTGGTGAAACATTGCACCCGACCACTCACCGCAGAGATCCACAATCGGTCTTGCGCATCGGCACAGACCCCGATGGGACCGATGAGATTTGCTTTCATGGCCGCAAACTTTCCGCCAAAACTTCCTGGTTTATCTTCCAGATTTCCCCAGGCCAAAACTGGTGTTCCCGTCTTCGAAAACTGCTGCACACGGCCGACGCTGGCTTCCGTGGTGAAGACAGATCCGACGCTATCGATGGCAATGAATTGCGGCCCACCCACTCGCGATTTTGCAGATACATTCCCACCAAACTGACCGGGAAGAACTCCATATTCGCCCCACTTTCTGAGGAACTTGCCTTCGCTATCAAAGACCTGCACGCGCCGATTCGTTTGATCAGCGACAAAGACCTCCCCGTCCCGACTGATGGCGATACCGCCCACCATATCAAATTGGCCATCCCCGACTCCTGTTGAACCCCACTCACGGAGGAATTCACCTTTGACCGAGTACACGCTGACGCGATCAGGGGTGCGATCTGCAGAAAGACGCGAGCTTGGAAAATGCCCGATGTAGAGTGCATCACCGCGAATGGCGATCCCACCAGGATTGGGTAAGACCGAGAAGTGCGAGAGCAGCTTTCCCTGTGCATTGAATGACTGCACTCGGTTGTTGTAGTGGTCGGTAATGAAGACCACCCCGCTCTCATGGATCGCAATCCCAATCGGAATATTGAAATCCCCTGGTGCCGATCCCTCCTTGCCCCAAGCGCTGACGAAGGTAGCTGCGACCTTGGGCAAATCGGAACCGAGTGAGGGCTTGACCACTGAGGTCCCCATCAAGATCAGCCCCGCCACGATGGACCAACGCCAATTCATCGCTTGTCAGTTTCTCCCCTATCTTCTGGGGTCAAAACGCCATCGCCATTGGTATCGAGCCTCTGAAAAAGTGGAGGCGGACCGCTGAATTCTTCCTTTGTCACCTTGCCGTCCTTGTTCTGATCATCCCGACCCGCGATGACTGCCCAGGGAATTCCGTTGCGCGCTCCGCCCGGCGCCGGCCTTCCAGAGCGAGGATCGCGAGCCGTCACCGCGGGATCGGCGGTGCTTTCAGTGAGGGACGAATCCACCGTGGCACCGGTGCTTTTTAGCCTCTGCTCAAAAAAGGTCGCCACCATGTCATCAATCTCCTTTCCAGCGAATCCAGGTCCGCCGTGACTCGCCCCATGGATGGTGTGGAAGCGGGCGCTGACTCCTGCCTGTTTCAGGGCATCGAAGAGCATCTGGCTCTGATTGATGGGCACCGTGCCATCTTTATCCCCGTGAACGATGAGAAACGGGGGATCATCTGGAGTCACGTAGCTGATCGAGTTGACACGGGCCGCCTTGTCTTTGTTCTCCATCACCGCACCACCGATGAGCTTAGCCTCCGGCGAGTCTGGCCCTGCATGGCTCTCATAGCCAGGAGTCGAAACGAAGACAGTGAAGTCCGTCGGACCGTAATAATCGCACACCGCCTGGACGCTGCTGGATTGATCCAGATTGGCACCCACATCGAATTCCTTCACTCCGCCACTGGTGCCGATCAAGGCCACCAAATGCCCTCCCGCAGAGCTGCCCCAAACGCCAAAGCGCTGCGGATCAAGGCCGTACTCCTTTGCATGCGCACGCAGCCAGCGGATCGCGGCCTTGCAGTCTTCGATCTGTGCAGGAAAAACAGCGTGGCTGCTTAGTCGGTAGTTGATGCTGGCCACAGCGTAGCCTTTTTCAATGTAGCCAGCCCGCAACGGCGGCGCACCCTCCTTGCTGCCATTCTGCCAACCGCCACCATGCACCCAAATGATCAGTGGCAACGGCGCGTGATCGCCCTCTGGGAGATAGAGGTCTAGCTTGTTTCGTTCGTGTCCACCCTCCACATAAACAAGATCCCGATGGGCGACGACTTTTTCAGGAAGCCCCGATCTGGCTGACTGGGAAAATGCAGTCGCCGCGATGGAGAGAAATAAAACGAAAAGTTTCATGCACCCAATCAAACACCAACGGAGGGAGAAGGGCGCGGACGATTTTGGCTAATTCTGCCGAGTCCGTGTCGTTCCCTCTTACCATGTCGCATTCTCACCGCCGCCAATTTCTCAAGACCGCCGCATTCAGCGCCTTCGCTGGGCCGAACATCCTGCGTGCCTCCGATACCAAACAAAAGATCCGTGTCGCCTGCGTGGGCATCGGCCAAATGGGCAACGGAGCGGTAAACGCCTCCCGCGATGAAGAGATCGTCGCCTTCTGTGATGTCGATTGGCGAGATACAAAGAGCAAGCGCAGTGCCTTCGCGATCTCGCAGGAACACCCCAAGGTGCCGCGCTTCAATGACTTCCGCGAGATGTTGGACAAAAAAGGGAGCGAGATCGATGCGGTGCTCGTCTCCACTCCCGACCACATCCACTTCCCCGCCGCGATGGCCGCCCTTGAGGCCAAGAAGCATCTCTTTGTGCAGAAGCCCCTGGCACACAGCATCTGGCAAGTACGAACGCTGCACAAGGCCGCCCAAAAATATGGCGTGCAGACAGTGATGGGCAATCAGGGCCACTGCTGGGAGGGCATCCGCTTGGTCAGAGAGTGGTTCGAGGCTGGCGTGTTAGGAGAGGTGCGTGAGGTCCACTGCTGGACAGATCGCCCCGTCAGCAAAGTGGGTTTTGCGCAGACCTTCCCGACTCAAGTCCCCACAGGCGAACCCGTTCCGGAAGGGCTCGACTGGAAGCAATGGCAGGGCCCAGTGGCAGAGACCGGGTACAGTCCGCTCTACTTGCCGCAGTTCTGGCGTGGCTGGTGGAACTATGGCTGCGGTGGCCTTGGCGACATCGGTTGTCACTGCCTCGATGCGCCTTTTTGGACCCTGCAACTTGGGATGCCCGAGAAGGTCGAAGTGGTCGAACAAAAACCTGGTGATCTCAAGGCCTACACTGCACCCCAATCTCACATCATCTTTCACTTCGCCGCACGCGGCTCGATGCCACCCGTGCAGATTCACTGGTATGAGGGTGGTCTTTTGCCAGAGGCGCTACCCGGCATGGCGAAGGGTCTGCCAGACAATGGCATGATCATGAAGGGCAGCAAGGAGACGCTCTTCTCAGATGGGATGCGGGTGCAAAGCCCACAATTGTGGCCACGCGAGCGCATGACCCCGCTGATCGATATCCTCAAGCGCAAGCCACTGCCACGCTCCGTCACCGAAGAACCCATCGGCGAACTCTTCGCCGCGATCCGAGGCGAGATCCCGCACGCAGGCTCAAACTTCGACTACGCCTGCCCGCTGACGGAGGTCGTAAATACGGGCGTGCTCGCCATCCGCTCTGGCAAGACCATCGAGTGGGACACCGAGAACATGAAGGTCAAAGGCGATGACTCCTTTGACGCCTGGATCAAAGAACCAGTGCGCGAAGGCTGGAGCTATGGTGAGGATCTCTGGAAGGCATGAATATCCAGACATTGGCATCGCTAGCCCTCTTGGCCGTCACGGCCAGTGCCCAAGAGGTGCGCCACACACCACTGATACTCAAAGACGGCGGCACTCCGGAGCAGCCCGCAGTCTTTGACGGCAAAGGCATGATCATCGATCTCGGTATCGATGTGACTGCCCACGATTGGCAAAAGCACGGCGATGTGTGGACCTCCCGCGGACCCTTTGCCGATCACCCAGCAGTGGAGGACGTTCAACGCGCAGCGCTCTTCATCGACGAAGTGCCCATGCGGATTGCGCGTGACCGTACTGCCGCAAAAATACCGGCCCGCTTCACTGCCCCTGATTCACTCAAACCTGGTCAAATGGGTTTCGCAGACGATGGCTCCATCTACTTCCGCTGGCCCGAGGGCAAGACGCCTGAATCATCCAAGATCTTCCTCCCACCGAAGGGCCTTGCAAGCGGCGTATCCATCATGTGCTCCTACCTCACCGTGAAAAACATCACGGCCCTGCACGCAGCCAACGACGGCTTTAACATCCATGGTGATCGCCTCGGCATTCGCCTGGAAAACGTCAAGGCCTTGTCGAATGGAGACGAAGGCATCAGCGCCCACGAAACCGTGCAAATGGACGTCGTGGACTCTGAGATCGCCTGGAATGGGTCTTCCGCAGGCGGGGTCGCAGACGTGACCGATAGCGTGACGACCTACACCCATTGCGAGGTGCATCACAACCTAGGCGCTGGCTTCTTTTTCGATGGGAAATCGCATCGAGTCACCAACTGCCTCATCCATCATCAGCAGCAAGACATCGTCGTGCGCGGCGATACCAAGCTGGAGCAGTCAGGCAACGTCTGGCAGCGAAACTGACGATGGCAAAACTGGGTGCAGCAGGACACGTGGCGACCTCGATTTCATTCCCATCGACCGTCGTCTCCAAATTTCCACGCCCTGCCGCAGAACTCGGTTGAGCGCGTTTAACCCAACCTCACCCCATCATCCCCTGAATGTCGATCAGGTGCAGCTGCCGGCCCTTGCCGTCCTGGACGGCGTCGATGCAGACGTAGCGCTCATCGCGACTGCTGCGCGGATGGCAGTCCACACGCCACTCGCCGGTGTATTCGCGGGGAAGGTGGAATTCGCCGAGATCGATGCGCTTGCTCGTCGCGATATGGAAAAGATGCGGGGTCTGCAGACGGCGAATGGTCTTTGGGTAGGTGTCGTTGAGGATCCACTCGTTGTTGTGCAGGTAAGTCAGGTGACCGCCGTTATCGAGCACGCCATGGCCGACCTCTTCGACAATCCCGCTGTCTTTGTCTTCAAAGAGAAAATCGCCCCACTCTTTATTGCCGAGCCAGTCTTTGGCTTGAGACAGGATGTGCGTGGCGTCGCGCCAGATGAAGTGGGATGCATATCCATTTGGGATGACTATGCGCAGATCGCTACCATCCATGTCGGCGGTGATCAGTCGGGTGAGGTGCCCACCTTTGGGCTGCGTCCAACGATGCAGCATGATGAAGCGCTTCCCATCCGGTCCGACGAGCAGGTGGTAGGCGTGATGCTTTGAAGTGGGATGGTTTTCGATCACTTCTCCGGTCTTGGAGAGCAGTTCATGCGAGACGATGAGCTTCTCCGCACCGGTCTCCAAATTCACCCGCGTCACCCCGCTACCAGCAGGTGCCATCTCGTCAAAGAAGCGATCTTTAATCCCCGCGTAACCGTATCCAGGGCGGCAGTCCGCCACGCGTGAAAAATCGCAAGACACCGCCTCCTTACCGCTCGGACTCAGAGCGTAAATCGGAGTTGGCAGCGTCTGCTTTTCTCCTGTCTTCACGTCCATGAGATGGCTGACAAACTTGTCCTTCACACGGTCATTCCAGATCACCTTTGATTCCGAGCCCGGGATCCACTGCAACATGCAACCCTGCTGCCAGCACCACGCATTCGACTTTCCGAGCGGAATCCATTTGTCCTTGTCCTGCAGATCCACCATGCCAACTTCGATCACGTCCTCACCCGTCGGGGAGCGCCCTTCAAAACTTACTCGGTTGGACAGGACAAACCGATTGTCTGGGGAGAACTGGAGCTTGTCATAATAGCCGAACCAATGAAAGCCGGGGCCTTGGGTAATGACACGGGTTGGCGGGAAGCTAGGCTTCGCAGTCTCTTGAGCACGGACGCTGAGCGCCCCCAGGGCGATGGTGGAGAGAAACTGGCGGCGGCTGGGTGTGGGGTGCATGGGCTGAGGGGAGCTTCAGTTGACAGAACGATGGACGACAAAAAGACAGTCCTAAAGAATGACGCTCCAGTTGCCCTAGATGTTGCCCCTGATCTTTGAATTTGCAGACATCCGACTGGCTGGGAGAAGCACTCGCCACCCTATGGTCTAGGATTGCCGAGCCTGACGCGCACTAGCAGGTCGTTCAGAGCTGCACGGGTCGATTCGCTTGGCATCTCCGGCAGCTGGCTGTCATCCTGGGCGTTCTGGAGTTCGATACGCAGCCTTTCATACTCACGCAGATGAAATGAGTAATCCATATCATCCAAAGTTCCCTGCTCTGGCCCCTGAAGTTTGCGGGAGATCAGATCATTGAGGTAGGAGAGACGGAACGACTCATTTAACGTGACGAGATTCGCCTCAACCTCACCTGTCCGCATCAACCAGATCCCGGTGAGCAGAACTCGGTAAACATAAAGAAG